>CAZXTX010000160.1:0-6913 GCA_964643695.1 uncultured Mariniphaga sp.
TTGTACTTCCTATTATATAATGGTATAAAATGACACTTAAAAAATATATTGTACAACATAAAATGGTATTTAAAAGCTAATTTTTGACAAAAAAACTGCGATTTATGATTATTAATTAAAAAAAATGAAGTAAAATTGCACGATTAATGACATCAGGCTTGGACTAAACACAAAACCGGATTCAGTATGACCGGGTTTTCAATACAGGGCTGTTGATAACAAAGAGGTAATGATTTTATTTTATTGAATAATTCTTTTGTACTTTGGCGTAATATTTTATACGTTTGTATTATGTTTGTGTTTTTATGAAAGAAAAAAAGCTAAATAAATATATAATAAAAAGATTAAAATAGTTTAAATCAATCAATTAAGTTCAATTAAAAAAAGAAATGTTATGAGAAAATCATTTACTTGGTTCTTAAGTTTAATGGTACTCCTTACAGCCTTTGCCACCCACGGGGTTGCTCAGGAATATCAGGAGACCGTTGAAGTTTATGCAGATGGTGCCTCACAATGCTATAATGAGGCAAATAATTACGCGGTAACAATCTCGGTACGGGATTTTATCAAAATAAGTAAGTTTGAACTGGACCTGAAATTCAACGATGCAATTTTCGCTTATGAAGGTTATGATGTTGAAGATGCCGGGGCAGCACTTAGTGACGGATTAACTGTGGGTGCAACAGGAGATGTTGTTACACTGGAATGGGCAGACAATGCCGTAACAATCGGAGACGATGTAAAAACAGAGGTAATTACCCTCTATTTTTCACTTCTCAATTTCCCGGGGAATATCGGTACTTCATACAGTACGGATTTAGAGTGGGAAACAACAGAGTTCTGGTACATGACAACGTCAGAGTTAGACTTAGTGAGGACATACAAGTCTTTTGACGGTGAGCTAACCGTCAATGTATTGCCGGGCGACATTGAAGTGGCGTTTGGTGCAGAAAGTTGTGCCGGAGGTAATGTTACATTTACCGTTACTTCCCCCGAAGCTGTCTCTTATCTGTTTAATGAAGGTCCCAATCCTGAAGCATGGGAAGGTGCATGGTCAAACAGTCCTGTTTATGGCGGTGTTCAGGCAGGTGATGTTGTCAGAGTTCGCGTAAAAGATGCAAACGGATGTATTTCATTAATGCAGTCTTTTGAAGTTCCTGAAACTATTGAACCCGTTACTTTTGAAGTTACAACCCTGAATCCGACCTGCTATGGCGAAAAAGGTTCGGTGATATTCTCAGTTTCGGGCGGTACAGCACCTTATAAATATTTGGTTTGGGAATATGATACAGATAGTGGGACAGGAGTTGAACATGTTTTTGAAAATTTCCAGTTTGCACTGAAGCCTGCACCTGCAGGATCAGTATATGTTGTTTTAGTACAGGATGCAAACGGATGTGTTGATGAGGATGATGACGACCTTTGGGTACCAATTTCAATCGTTGACGAAAACGATCCGTTTGAAGTTGAAGTTGAGGATTTTAATGATGTTTCATGTTTTGGCGGATCAGATGGAAATATTGAAGTTGGAATAGAGGGTGCAGACGGTGAATATCTGTTTTCTATTGACGGTATAAACTGGGTAGCTCCCGATGGAGATGGAGGAACTGTAAATTTTGAAAATCTTTCTGCAGGTACCTATACAATTACCGCTAAAAACGAAAACGGCTGCAAGGCTGTTTCTGAAGCAATCGAAATTGGCGAACCCGATGCAATCACATTCGAAATGAATATTGTTGACACCTCATGCGGTGGCGATAATGACGGACAAATAATAGTAACCGATATTGAAGGAGGAACTGCTCCATATACTCTTGTAATTGTAGAGGGCGGAAATGAAACTACAGAAACTGCAGTAGATGGTGCATTTACATTTGAAGGCCTTAAGCCTGCATATTACAGTCTTACAATTATTGATGACAATGGTTGCGAAGTTGCATATTATAATCCAAATTTTAGCGGAAACGTAATTTCTGTTCAGTCACCTGACGATATTCGCTTTGTACCTGTAATTGAGCAGCCAAATTGTAATAATGATGATGCAATTGTAACTGTAACTAATATTACAGGTTCAGAAAATTATGAAGTTCTGTTTAATGGTGTACAGGCAGAAGATGGAGGTAATGTTTTTACATGGTCATATCCTTATGATAATCTGGAAATTACCGTTCAGAATGTTGTGGAATCAGGTGATGATGGTGCTTTGTGTCCTGTAAGTATCACTTTAGAGACCAGTCAGATTCAAAACCCTTCTGCACTTACGGCTTCAATCGGTGATGATATTCTTCCGCCTACCTGTATTAACGGTAGCGACGGGAATATTGAACTCAATATTAGCGGTGGTACAAAACCATATGAGTATTCTCTTAATAACGGACCATGGCAGTCAACCAGCAATAATTTGACATTTGTTAAAGTTCGTGTAGGAGAAGGACATACTATTGATGTTAGAGATGCCAATGGTTGTGAATTTGGAGATCAATTAGTATTTGATGTGGAGCTTGAGGAAAGTGTGATTACCGCATCTTCTGCCGGAGTTATATGTTTTGGTACTCAAACCGGTGAAATTTCTGTGGAATTTTCATCATGGGCTGATGGATTAGATGATGGTGGTTTGCCAAACCGTGCTGTTCAGTATTTTGTTCAGTATCCCGACGGGCATGTTTCATCGTTTATACCTGCTAATGGTGGAGTGCCTACTCAATTTGCAGCAGGCAAATATGAAGTGTGGGTAACGGACCTGTACACCTGTGAATCAAACAGAGTAGAAGTTACAATCAATGAAAATAATGAGCTTGTAATTGATAACTTTGAGAAACTGGCAGATGCTGCATGTTTTGATAAATATGAAGGTAAATTATTACTTCAGGTAATGGGAGGTTCCGGCACTGTTGAATATGCTATTGTGAATAATGAGAGTATTGATCCTCAGACTATTACTGCCGAAAGATGGGGGTATTTTACCTCTCATAATCCCGTTACTGACTACAGAACTGTTGAATTTAATGTTGACAAGGGAACCTACTATGTATGGGTGCGCGATAACTGCGGTGCCTATGTATCAGCCGGCCCGATTGTAGTTGACGGATATGATGAGTTTGTTGTTGACGATAACTTACAGTATAATGATCCGCTTTGTTACGGTTCGGAAGACGGTTCAATCGTTGTTCCTGCCGGAATGGTAAGAGGCGGTTCAGGAAATTACACCTACACTCTGCTTCATTGTGACTCAGATGATGTTGTTGAAGGATATGAAAACCTGACTGAAGGTGAACTTACCGGTTTACCCGCAGGTTGTTACGATTTGATTATAGCCGATGCAGAAGGTTGTGGTGAACAGCTTTTATGGGCTGATTTATTTGATCCTGAAGAATTGGGATTTGACACTGAAGTTGAGGATATTTCCTGCTTTGGTGCACACGATGGCGTAATAACTATTTACGTTGATGGCGGAACACCCGGATATTTCTATGCAATTAACAGTCAGAATACATGGGTTCCATTTGAAGCAAATGAAGATGAAGTAAAATATATTGCCACCGAACCCGGAAATTATACGATATGGATAAAAGACAGAAACGGCTGTGTTACAGATCCTGTTACTGTAACCGTACGTGAACCTGAGGAACTTGGTGCCGAAATTGAAGTTACCGATGCCGCATGTTATGGCGATGCTTCCGGTTCAATCTCTGTTGAAGCTTTTGGCGGCGGTTTTGCCGGCGATGACGGAACTGTTAACTACTATTTTATAGTTGATGACTTAAGCGGTTCATGGAGTTCAGCTACCACTTTTGGAGGTTTGTCAGTTGGCGACCACACCCTTTATGTAGGAACTGATTATACAGGAACAGAATGTACTGTTGCTGTTCCGTTTACTGTTGGTGGTCCCGATCCGATTGTGTATGATATTGAAATTGAAGACGTAAGCTGTAAGGATGGTTCCGACGGTACATTTACCGTAACCATTTTAAGTGGCGGAACACCATTTGTTGATTCGGTAAATCCGGCAAATAGTGGATACAATGTGAAACTGACCGGTGACAGTTATGACAGCGGTTGGCAGAGAACCGGTTCTGACTTTGAATATACATTTGAAGGACTGGCTCATTCACACTATACCGTTTACATCGAAGATGCCAACGGATGTGGGCTGCCCGCAAGTATATTCCAGGATGAAGGCCCTTATACTACCATAGAATCATGGGAGGTTAAGGAACCTGATACATACCTGACTCTTAATCCGGAGTGGATTAACGATGTAAGCTGCTATGGTTATGAAGACGGAAAATTTGTTCTGAACGCCGAAGGCGGAACAGCTCCATATAAATATTACGCAGGACTTTCAGTTCCGCCGGCAGGAGGAGGACATATTCTTGTACCTGATCCGGAATCTGACGAGTGGGTTGACAGCAACGAATTTGAAGTTGGTGCCGGAACATGGGTAACATGGGTAATGGATGCCAACGGATGTATAGTTGGCGGTGAATATGAAAATGGTATAGCTGTTAACAAGTGGCGTGTAAAAATTGAACAGCCTGCTGAAATTGTATGGGATTTTGTATTAAAAACTACCACCCCAAGGGTGATAGATTACAAGATGCCTTTGTGCTATGGAGCCTGGAATGGTGAAATCTGGATTGCTGCTGTAAGCGGAGGCGAATCACCATACAATGCCAATGTTACCGGTACAAGTGCTGCCGGCGAAGTAGTTGATCTCTCTTTTGAAGATTTGTATGATCTTGATTTAATATTAGGAGGTATTCCTGCAAGTGACCAAAATGGCTTTGAAGTTACTGTAACCGATGCAAACGGCTGTGTTACTGCTGCAAAAGTAGTTCATATTAATCAGCCTGCTCCGGTTGTTGTAACCGTAACTGCTGTTGACAACAGCTTCAGCTGTGCAGGTGCTGTTGAAGGTTTAATTCAGGCTAATGTAACCGGAGGAGGTTCGTCATTCATGTATCAGTTGTTGCAGGATGGTGAGGTACTTACCGGATGGCAGAACATTGCAAATAAATTTATTGTAAGGGTAGGCCACACCTACACCGTACAGGTAAGAGACGAAAATGGCTGTGAAGGTGAAGGCGATATTGAAATACTTCCTGTTGATGATGTAGTTATAATTTCGGTTGACGACCGCAGCTGCTTCGAAGATGCTGAACCAACCGCAGTTATTAGTGCTTCAGCTGAGGAAGGACGCGTAATGTTCGTACGTTACCGTACAGTTGTTGGTTCAACCAACGGTGATTGGAGCGAATGGATTGAATTTAATGAAGGTGAAGGTGTCGGAACACATGTGTTTGATACCGGCCTGACTTATGGTGATACCAATGCTGATGACGGACACTATGATTTCCAGATTAGAGATGATCAGGGATGTGAGTCCGATATTCAGTTTGTAACTTTTGTTCCGGTTCAGAATCCTATCAGAATAGTTGATTATGCTGTTGACGGAACAGAAATTGATGTGTTTGATGTAGTTGGCGGAATAAAATTTGACGCTTACGACTATGAATATGCAGTTGCCCTCGAAGGCAGCGAAGGAGAACTTGTATGGCAGAGCAGCCAGGTTCTTACAGTAGAAGAACCCGGATCGTATATAGCTTATGTACGTGATGCTCATCATTGTGTTGCCGAAACTCAGCCAATTGAAGCAGGTTATGTGCTTTATGCAATTGCAGATGTTCAGGATCAGGAAGGTGAATCACCGGTTGCTGGCCAGGTTGTGGTACTTGAGGGTACTGTTACCGGTATAGCCGAAGGTGAAGGATTCTTCATGCAGGATGCCAATGCAGCCTGGAGCGGAATCTGGGTAGCTTACGAAGATGCTGCAAATCTCGAACTTGGCGATGGTGCCAGAGTTATAGGAGTTGTAGATGAGGTTAACTCAGTTACAACAGTTCTTGCCACAAGTGTTGAGGTAATTGATGCACCTGTTGCAGTTGTACCGATTGATGTTACTCCGTCAGAAGCTGGCGAAGAGCAATATGAAAGTGTACTGGTTAAGGTTACCGGAGCACGTGCAACCGGAGCAGGTGAAGACGGACTGTGGGAACTCTACTACGAAGCTGAAGACAGAGCAACTGTAGGACAGTGGTTGTATGAGTATGCACCCGAAGCAGGTGGCTGGTATTCAGTTACTGGTGTTGTGGATGCACGCGACGATGAGTTTGTAATGCAGCCCAGAATTGAGGAAGACATTGAACTTGCCGATCCTGAAACTTCAGCACCCGGCATATCTAAAAACGATGAATTCAAGGTTTATCCGAATCCGTTCAAAGAACAAATATCTATCGATAATCACGATAAACTGGTTAGGGTAATAATTAGCAATATTGCCGGCCAGCGTGTAATTGATGTTAAATATCCGGGTAAAGAAATCCGTACTGCAAATTTGGTTAGCGGCGTGTACGTTGTAAGTCTGTTTACAGAAAACGGCCTCGCCAAAACCGAGAGGATTGTTAAAAGGTAATACCGAATTGATTGATTAAAAACGGGGGAAGCAAAGCTTTCCCCTTTTTTATGCTCAAAAATCTGTGAGGTATGGAATAAGAGATAGGCCTCCCCCAACCCCTCCAAAGGAGGAGAGAAAGGAGCCTCCCCCGGCCCCTCCCAAGGAGGGGGGAAAAAGAAAGAGCCTCTTCTTGGTCCAGGTCATACTATGACTTATAGTCATGGTATGACTAAAATAGTTACTAATTTAAACGCTGTCAAGTCTTCTGACGTTGACAGGTTTATAGAAAAGCAAGACTTGTCAACATGCGTAGTATTCCTACAAGTCGGAACAGGCTTTGACAACGAGGCCTCCCCCGGCCCCTCCAAAGAAAAAAAGGAAGGCCTCCCCCAACCCCTCCCAAGGAGCTAATCTTTATACACATTTATCAACGACTTGTTGTTGATATAAAATACTGAT
>CAZXTX010000161.1:0-2348 GCA_964643695.1 uncultured Mariniphaga sp.
CAATGTTCACATTATGCCCTTCCGAAACAAGCTCTGCGGCCAATCGTTCGTTAAGTGCTGCAATTCCTCCCCTCAGCGGATGCGCCGGACCCAATATGGTAATTTTCATGTAAATTTCTTTTTCAACTCACAAAGTACAAATTTATCAATAGGAAATGATAAATCATCTGTTTTAAGCTCTTTTAATTTTGCCCATCTGAAACTCTGGTTACCGTTGTTCATCTCTTTAAAATCAAATGGTTTTTCAGAAATCCTGAACTTTGGAGAGCCATTTAAGTCGGCTAAATAGTAGATGCTTATCAGCTGGCTGTTTTCATGAAAAAGGGCTTTCTGATAAAAGTCTGTTGTATAAAAGTGACGTATTTCGGTTAATTCCTGTCCGTTGCACTCTTCCTTAAACTCCCGCCGGAGGCATGAAACGGTGCTTTCGCCAAACTGAAGCCCTCCCCCGGGAAATTTGGTCATTTTCATGCCAAGCTGAAATTCATCGGTTAGCAAAACTTCATTTTGGTTGTTTAAAATTATACCATAGACTCTGATGATGAAATTTTCTGTTCCCTTCATATTGCTGATGTTTTAATTTTAATAAATTCAAGTATTTGTGCATTGTCAGCCGGATTAAACCAGTTGTATTCAGAATCGTTTCTGAACCACGAGAGCTGTTTGCGGGCATACCGGCGGGTGTTTCGTTTTATCAGCTCCACAGCTTTTTCTTTTGATATTTCACCGTTGAAATATGAAAACAGTTCACGATAGCCTACTGTATTGAGTGCATTCAGATACCTGAGCGGATATAGGCTGGCGGCCTCCTCAACAAGTCCGCTTTCAATCATCCGGTCGGTGCGGCTGTTAATACGCAGGTGAAGTTCGTTTCTGTCAATGTCTAATCCGATTTTAACAATGCCGAAAGGCCTCTTCTTTTTTGTTGATGTCAGCCAGGCAGAATAAGTTTTTCCTGTTGTCAGAAATATTTCAAGGGCATGGATAATTCTTGCAGGATTTTTTAAATCGGTTTGTGAGTAATAATCCGGGTCAATATTTTTAAGCTGAAACCGCAGACTTTCAATTCCTTCCTCCTGCAGTTGTTTTTTTAGCTCTTGTCTGATACCGGGATCGGCATCCGGCATAGTGTCTAATCCGCTGCAGACTGCATCAATATAAAGCATTGAACCGCCCGTCATAACAACTGTATTGTATTTTTTGAAAAGTTTGTCAAGCAGTTTTATTGCCTCACTTTCATAGATGCTGGCATTATAGTTTTCGGTAACGGAGCGGGAGTGTATAAAATGGTGCTTTACGGTGTTTAATTCAGTAACTGTCGGAACCGCTGTTCCAATGGCCATTTCACGAAAAATCTGACGCGAATCGGCAGAAACTATTTCGGTATTTAAAAACTCCGCTGCTTCAATGGCAATTCCGGTTTTTCCGACAGCAGTGGGGCCTGTAATTATAATGAGTGATTTGGCCATTATTAACTGAATTAAAATACAAATTAAATTCAAAAAAAAGACTGTCCAAAAAATTGAACAGTCTCGTGAATTTAATGTTTTTTAAATTAAAAAGATTAATAATCTTCCATTTCACCATAAAGTTCCGAGTAATCGTCTAAAATTCCAAAATCCATAATAAATTCTTCGTCCTGGATATTGGCAGAAGCCGGCTCTGAAGCTTCAGAAATCAGTACCTGAGCCGGTGCTTCACCCCTTTTCAGGGTTACTAATGGTTCCTTGAGACTTTTTTCCATAACAATTTCAGTTAATTCTATATAAAATGATCTGTCATTAATAAAATCAAAAGTGTAAATAATACTTTGCCCTTTTAATTTGATTAAATCCGAGAGTTTCGTTTTTTGCATTATGTGGTAAACACCCCCGTTATTTCCCAGGTCCAGCAGCGATACTTCCTTTAATTTTCTGCCGCTAACATCCGAAATAAAAAATGAAGCTAACTGGTGAGTTTCATATTCCAGATTGTTCTGAATAGTTTTATGAATATCAAAAAAGGATTCTTCACTGTCTGCCTCCATTTGTAAAATGAAGTTGCGGGATTCAGGTGAAATGATTCTGAATTGATAAATCATAATGCGTTTTAAAATGTCAAATCAAATGTATAAAGCTTTTTATATAAAAAGCAATATGTGTTTTTGGAAACTGTTAGATAAAATTTATTTATTCTTTTGATTATGAAAATTAAATTTACTTGATATCTATTGATTTATAACATGTTAGCTTGAAGTGTTTTTTGTCTGAAACTATGGGGTTTCCGACTTTTTCATGCATTTTAAAAAATGTTAAATATAATTAATGAAAGAAAATTATTGAACAAATTCGTCATCTGTTCGTAAAATG
>CAZXTX010000161.1:2448-6896 GCA_964643695.1 uncultured Mariniphaga sp.
TGATTTGCACTGTTGACAACCGATAAATTTTTTTAACCTTAAAATTATTAACTATGAGCAGATTTACTTTCCTTTTTGTTTTTACGGCCTTTTTTGTGTCACAGGCCGCTGCACAGTGGCAGCCCGTAACAATTCCAGGTGTTACAACTCCAGTAAGTACGGTTTTTTCATTTTATGAAATTGATGAACTCATTGCAGGTACCAGAGGTGACGGGGTTTTTTACAGTATGGATCAGGGAGAAACATGGACTGATATTACTTTAAACCTTGGTAATAAGAATGTTAATTATGTACTTGGATCTGTTGAAACTGTTTTTATGGTGTGCAGCATTGACGGATTGTATGTTTATTTGAAAGAGAGTAATCAGCATGTGTCTCTTTCATCGGGAATTGAAAACAGGGATATTACTTTTGTTTTTTCTGATATTTTTGATTCTTTCTTTGCTGTGGGCACAAACGGAGGCGGTGTTTATATAACCGACAACAAATTTGAAAATTCGTGGCAAAAGTACAATGACGGTCTTGAAGGAGATGCACTTATTGCAAACGCCTCGGATGTTTTGTCTTCAGAGGGAGCAGGTGAATATTATCTGTTGGGAACTGAAAACGGCTTGTATGCAACCGGCACTGAACTGAACGGATGGACATCCGTAGGTAGCGGACTGACAGGTAATGCCTTGAAAATAAATGATGTTTTCCCGCACGGATCTCCTATTCTGGTTGCTACTGATGACGGAATATATTCTGCTGATGTGACCGGATTGCAAAATATTGGTGATCTGCAGTGGGAACCTATGCTGAAAGGTGTTAAAATAAACAGTTTCGTTTTTGAGCCTGTGAGTGGAAAAGTGTTTGCATTCGGCGAAGGTGGTTTTTTGGGTGATGAAAAAACTTTCAGCTGGATTCCTGTAGATACAGACGGGATACCTGCCGAAGGTGAAATAATTTCTGCAACGGCAACAATTGAGGGAAATATTTTTGCAGTGGTTAAAAAAACGGGTTCAGATCCTTCAGACAAAGGTACAATTTACTCAAACAGTGCTGCATTAATAGTATCTTCTGCCATGAAACCCCTGAAAAATGAAACTGAGTTTCTCGAAATTTTTCCTAATCCGGTAAAAGGAGTAACACAATTCGGTTTTAATTTGAATGCAGCTGCCGAAGTTGCAATAACCATAACCGGAATAAACGGGAAAACTGTCGATATAATATCTGCAGGAAGATATATGTCCGGGAATCATCAGTTAAATTATAATTCCGACAAATTGCCTGCAGGTATATATTCCTGCTCACTCACAGTAAACGGAAAATCAACCGCACGCACAAAAATGGTGGTGATGTATTAAGTTTTTACAGTCGCTGGTTTTAACCATAAAAGTAACATCTGTAGCTTTTTCTCTCCTTTGCTAATGACGGGAGGCCTTCCTTTTCAACTCTTTTAGGGTTGCGATGTTTCTTTGTAACTTCTTACCACAGGTTTTATCTGTGGCTATTGTTATTCAATCCTTTCAGGATTGTTTTGTTACCATCGTTCGTATAGACGGGGAAGGTTATTTTGTTTTATCATATAAACCAAAATCCCAAAGGGATTTTACAATAATAGCCACGGGTGCAACCCGTGGTTGATTGATCGGCAGTTGATATACAACCCTGAAAGGGTTGAATAACACGACAATAATGAACAAAAATTGAATTAATATAGTTATGTAATTATAATTGATTGTTTTTTAATTTAGTGATTAAGATATGTCAACCTACACTCAAATTTTGTATCAGATTGTTTTTTCAACAAAATATGCTGAAAAAACTATTAATCCTGAAAAATCAGAAAAATTATATCGCTATATCTGGGGTATTTTAAAAAACAAAAAATGTAAATTATACCAAATAAACGGTACTGAAAATCACATACACATTTTAACACATATACACTCATCTGTTTCTCTATCATCTTTGGTAAAAGATATCAAGGTTTCATCTTCAATCTGGATGAAACAAGAGAAATTTTTTCCATTATTTAAGTCATGGCAAAATGGTTATGGTGCATTTACATATCATTATAATCAGAAAAATATACTGATTAAATATATTAAGAACCAACGTGAACATCATAGGATTAAAACATTTCAGGAAGAACTGGTTGATTTGTTAAATGAGCATGGGATTGAGTTTGATGAAAAATTTCTGGTGTAACTGATATATGTTATTTCAACCCCTTCAGGGTTGTGATGTTACTTTGTAACTTCTTACCACAGGCAAAACCTGTGGCTATTGTTATTCAATCCTTTCAGGATTGTTTTGTTACCATCGTTCGGATGGATGGGTAAGGTTATTTTGTTTTATCATATAAACCAAAATCCCAAAGGGATTTTACAATAATAGCCACGGGTGCAACCCCTTGGTTGGTTAATCAGCTGTTTCTGTTCAACCCTTTCAGGGTTGCGATGTTACTTTGTAACTTCTTACCACAGGCAAAACCTGTGGCTATTATTATTCAATCCTTTCAGGATTGTTTTGTTACCATCGTTCGTATGGACGGGGAGGTTATTTTGTTTTAGCACATTAACCAAAATCCCGCAGGAATTTTACAATAATCCACGGGTGCACTCTGTGGTTGGTTAATCAGCAGCGTAATTACATCTAAAAGAATAAAATAACAAAAGGATGCCATGCGGCATCCTTTTGTATATATTATATATATATGCGGATTATTTTACTGAATCCATATATTCGATAAATTCAACAACTTTGCTTGAGTAACCCCACTCATTGTCGTACCATGCAACAACTTTAACAAAATTGTCGTTAAGTCCGATACCGGCACCTGCATCAAAAATTGAAGTGCGTGAATCACCAAGAAAATCGTTGGAAACTACTGCATCTTCGGTATATCCCAAAATTCCTTTCAGTTCACCTTCCGAAGCTTCTTTCATTGCATTGCAAACTTCCTTGTATGATGCACCTTTTTCCAGACGAACAGTCAGGTCAACAACTGATACGTTAGGAGTGGGAATACGGAAAGCCATTCCTGTAAGTTTACCGTTCAGGCTCGGAATAACTTTGCCAACAGCTTTTGCAGCTCCGGTTGATGAAGGTATAATATTCTGTGAAGCACCGCGGCCGCCGCGCCAGTCTTTCATTGAAGGGCCGTCAACAGTTTTTTGGGTTGCGGTAACAGCATGAACGGTAGTCATCAAACCTTCAACAATGCCAAACTTGTCATTCAGAACCTTGGCAACAGGAGCCAGACAGTTGGTAGTGCATGATGCGTTTGAAACAAATGCCATGTCGTTGGTGTAGCTTTTATTGTTTACACCCATCACAAACATCGGGGTATCGTCTTTTGAAGGAGCCGACATTACCACTTTTTTTGCACCGGCATCAATATGGCCCAGTGCTCTCTCTTTGGTCAGAAACAGACCGGTTGATTCAACAACATATTCGGCACCAACTTCGCCCCATTTCAAATTAGCGGGATTTGGCTCGGAAGTAACCCTTATTTTTTTGCCGTTTACAATCAGCATACCATCTTCTACTGAAACCTCACCGTTGAACCTGCCGTGGGTGGAGTCATATTTCAGCATGTATGCAATATAATCAGGATCAAGCAGGTCGTTGATACCTACAACTTCGATGTTCTCTTTTTGAACAGCTACACGGAAAACCAAACGTCCGATGCGGCCAAAACCATTAATACCTATTTTAATTTTTGACATAATTTTGTAAGTTTTAATTTATTATTAATGAATGTTTCTTGTCGATTTTCAGGAAACGGTTAAGTCTGACAACTGAATGATATATGTTTACAAATATAAAGATTATATTTTTATAGTTTCAACTACTGTTAATGAAACCGGAAAATTGTTTTTCAACATTAATGTAAATTTAAAAGAAGATAAAACAAGGAACTTATTAATATCTCATTTACGGTCAATACTTTTAGTTTATAATCATGTCATCTCTTCTGAATTGGGTTTTTAACCGCAGCGGGTGTTTTCTTCATCGCCTTGACGTTGTAAGAGCCTGTTCCGACATGTCGGAATACGTTGTATGCTGACAAATTAATATCATCAGGACTCTGCCCCTCATTTTTAACCACATAAGCTATATCCGGCGAAAGGTGTGGAGTTGTTGAACGGTTTTCATCTTGAACCATATTGAGGCTGAAAGCCTCAAACACCACAGCCTGGGGTAACATCCCCGGTATCAATACAATCACACCAGCCACAACTCTGCATGGATTGAACAGAATTACAAATATTAATAGTTTGTTGTTTGTTTCAGCCTTATTGTCAATTGTTTTAATGGCACCTATGACTTTTGACGGTTGGTTGATTTTGTCTCAAATCTTCAAATTCCCCTGCAACAATTGAAGTATCACCGCTACGCGGCTTATTCGATTTATATAGTTTTACTTTACCATACTGCCGGTGCTATGCACCTTTTTT
>CAZXTX010000162.1:0-6849 GCA_964643695.1 uncultured Mariniphaga sp.
GTGTACATATTGTATTTTTTTCCGTCAAAAACCAGTATCGGACTGGAAACATCGTCGTCAACAAGCGGGTTTCCCGGGTATTTTTCCCAGTTTATTAAATCTTCCGAAACTGCAACATTGGAAGTCCACGTTACAACATCACCGCGTTTTGCTGTTTTGTAGTTTTTGCATCCGTGAAAATAAAGATAGTACCTTTCTTCAAATTTTACAATCTGATTTGCCGCAACAGCTTCCCTGTCATAATCTTCGGGGCCCATTTTAATAACAGGTTCATCCTGAACATTTGCCCAGGTGAGTTTGTCGTTTGTTGTTGCCAGCCATATTCCCTGATCGTCGCGTTCATAAAAAAGATACCACTTGCCATTTTCAACCCACACGGTTGGTGTGCCGTATGGGCCGGGAATTGTGTCGCCACCGGTTGTGAGTATGGTTAGATCTCCCTCTTCGTTCCATTTAATTCCATCGGAAGATGTCAGTAAATGTGCAATATCATCATCACCTTCGGCAAACATGTAATAGAGGTTGTCAATTTTAATAACAAACATATCTTCTGTCCATTTTTTATCAAAAATCGGATTTCCCGGGTGTCTTTCCCAGTTAATGCCGTCGGCAGATGTGGCATAGCCCAGATACTTGGTTTTGCTTATATTGTCATTATATCCGGTGTACCACATTTTGTAAATGTTATCTTCTTTCAGTATATATCCTCTTTCCCTGATGCGGTTGTCCCATGTATCGGCAGCGGTTCCGCCAAAAACAGGATTGTTTTTATAAGCTTCAAAACTTACCATTTCTGCCGGAAACTTATTGTTGTCATTGTCATTCTGGCTGGTTTTTCGTGATGAACCGGTGCAGCCGGCAATTGCTATTGAAATAAGGAAAATAAAAGTTGAAAAAAGATTGGTCTTCATTTTTATATAAATTTGTTAATGGCTGCCAAAAATAGGTTAAATCCGGCATACTTCAAATCTGATTTTTCAAATGTTAATAAAGAAATTGGATAGAGAAACAGTTCTGCTCTCTTTTTCTTAAAAAACAGTATGTGTCAAATCAGCATATTTCCGGTGTTTTGTTACGGAAGTTCAGACTGACCGGAATCAGTTCAGCATCATACTTTAGTGTCGGGTGATATCTTTAAATTCCGGGAAACCACTTTTCAGCATTTTTGTAATATATATTTTCAATCACATTACGTGGCAGTTTAAGTCCTCTGAATTCGCCGTCCACTTCCCAGGAAGTCATTAACGAATCTGTTGTAAGAAACTTCCAGTCCCTGAGCCATGATTTACGGGTATTAGCTATCAGTTCATCGGGTTCCGTTGTACCTTCGTAGAAGTCACCCATATCCGTTCCGTAAATTATTCTGTTACCGTATTTTATAAAGAAATCACGAACTTTTTCCCGGTCATCTATTGTCTGTTTTTGAATGTGGCATATGCGAGCAGATAAATCAACAGTAAAATTTGGAAACATGTCAAAGCGTTTGCCTAATTCATCAATGTCCCATTCAAGGCTTCCTAAATGAGCTCCCATGAAATGAAGGTCAGGGTGTTTTTTTAGAAGATTGTCCCTTGATCTGATTTGATCTTCATATGAAGGAAAATCAGGATGAAGGTACATATGATACTGAGGGTATTCTTCAAAGTACTTTCTGTCATTATTTACTGTCATTTCATTAAGCGGAAGCCAGCAGTTTTTTGGCTCCCCGATATGGCCGCAAACAGGTATTTTATTTTTTTCAAGATAATTGAATATTGTATCGAAACGCGGATTGTCAATCATTATGAATTGCCCATCCTTGTCCTTTTCCACCATACCTATGTTTTTCCATACTTTCATGCCAATTGCTCCTTTCTCAAAAGAATCTTTTATATAATTGAGGGCTTTGGCTTGCCAGTCAGGATTTTCCCAGTCATTCATCGAAAATGTTGTCAGGTATGACAGCTGCCCCGGGAAGGCATTTTGTTGGAACAAGGCAAGTCTTTGCTGCTCTTCAATCGGTCCTTCCTCCTCAAAATCGGTATTGATGGTGAGTATTCTGAAGTTGTCTTTTTTTGCTTGTTCCATAAAAACAGGCCTTTCCACAGTAACATGGCAGTGTGCGTCTATTTTTGGCATACTGTAAAAATCATCAATGGTGCAATACTCATCTTTTGCCGGCTTTGACTGTTTGCAGCCCTGAACAGTGAAGATTAATAGAATAATGCTAATTGCAGTAACAAAACTTAATTTTAATAATGGTTTCATACGTATTTATTTTGATTCATTAAAATCTGCTGTTAATAATATAATTTTTTTATAAAGGACATTTAAAAGATAGCCTTGGTTTTTTTTACTGAAAAACGAACAATTTGTCAAACTTTTTAATAGTTTTATTTTCAAATATATCAACTACTTCTATTTCCATACTGAATAATCCGAAATTTTGTATTGGAGCAATACCACTGAATAAATTGTCATTTTTTATCATATCGCCGTCCTTTCCTTCATCATTAAGGTCTATTTCGAACACTCTTGTATCCTGTTCGTTTGATGTAAAACGGGCTTTTGCCGATTTGATTCCGGTGCCGTCTTTTACTTTTACCTGCACCGTATTGTCGCCTGTAACATTAATCCATCTTATCTCGGGCGGAGTATTGTCTTGCCCTGAAACCGTAACAGATATTTTACCATATTTTATTATATGGTCGGGGTATGCAGGAAGCCAGTATGAAGCAACAAATTCAATTGTATGATTATCCGGACAATCCGAAGAGATTAGCGGAACTGAATATTTGGCCGATCCGCCAACGTAGTCATAATTAGTCCAGTCGTCACTTTGTCTTTCATTGATGCCATTCTGATTTATATAGGGATCAGCCGAAAATAATTCGGTACGCCTGTATAGCCCCTGATCCTTAACAAGAATTACAATTGACTCACCGGGATTGGCAATTCCGTCTCCGTTGCCATTTCCCAGGAAAAGTTCAGTTGTATCAGTCCCTGAGCTTGCTACATCGATTAATCTTCCATCGGCAATTTCAAATTCAAAGAAGTTGGGAGGATCTTTTCTTACCGGAATCTCTATATAATCTGGCCATTCATTTTTATTGTCATCGCTGATCAGAAGCTTTAGTTTAATAATTTCAATTGTGTCAGGGATTACCGAAAAGGACAGGTAATCAGTACTTTTACTGCTGTTTCCGGCAGCGATGTTACCAAAAGATGCAATATTCTTGATAATATTTACATTGTTTCTGAACGGTGATAAAACAGCTTTTACATTTACTGCTTCAGACATACCTTTGTTTAACAGGCTGAGTTTAATTCTTGTTTCCCTGCCGGCAACAGCCCACGGTTGGTTTGTAATTTCAATATTGCCGCAGCACAGATTTGGCTTGTCTTCAATCTTGTTTATTCCGATCTCGTGCACTCCTCCGTCCAAATCGATTTTTATCCGGCCTGAATCATTGCTGCGAACCGTTTTTTCTGTGCAGGTATTAGTTTGCAGATTAAAATCTTTAACAATGTATAACTGGTTTTTATCATAAATGGGAGCTGTGAGTACACTGAGTTTTACATAAGACATAAGTTCACCGTCAGACAGAAATTCACGTACAGAACTTTTGAACCCTCTGTTATCCACATTTTCTATAATTGTAAATCCCGGCCTGTCACGGTTGGTATCCACAAAATAATCCCATACTTCAAATGACGGATACACATCAATATGTTCCCATTTTTCAGGTTTATCAGGCGGGTCTGCAAATGTCCGCATAAAAAAATCGAACATTTCACCCAGTCCGCATGTGGTGTGCTCGGCTTCATATATTTTATATTCGTAATTATTCATTATGCCGGGCCATACCTTGTTAAGATCGCGATGGTAGCAACGAATGAAATCCATATTGCCGTAATTAAGCCTGACGTTAACTCCCTTGTAATTTTTTGCCATATCAATATGTCTGTATTCAGAAGGAAACTCCTGAGGTCCAACAAAAAACTCAGGTGAACCACAGAAACTGCCTGCTGCCGATACGAGGTGGGGATATTTACCGCTAATCCAGAATGTCATGAACCCGCCCATGGACAGGCCTGATATTGCCCTGTGCTCTCTGTCAGGAAAAGTTCTGTAGTTGGCATCAATAAATTCTATAAGCTCGGGAAAGTAAAGCGGAAACTGGCGATAAGTTTCAACCGGCGATACATTATATGGCCGCAAATAATATTCCTCATCGGGTTTCCGGTTATATCCGTCGGGTTTAACAACAATTACATCATTAGTTTCAACAAAACTGGCAATATTGTCACCATTGTTGCTTTCTCCTTCATCTTCCCCTGTATGGTTTATGCTTCCGAAGTATCTCTGTGACCAGCCATGATAAAAGTAAATTACGGGATATCTTTTGCCGGGATTGTCATAATAGGAGGGAGGCAGGAAAATCCTTACATTTCTCATCTCTCCAAATACATTGCTGTAATGCCGGAAATCAGTAATTATTGTTTTGCCGGTTTCAGAGCCGGCAGCCTGAAACGTAAAAATTGTAACTGTAATAAAAACAATAAAATATTTCATTTTCATTAAATTTTCATGAGTGTATTGTTTTAATAATCAATATGGTATATGAAGTTTCATATTGTTATAACTTTTAATAAAACACTACGAATATTCATTTGATAAATTATTTGTTTTCAAAGGTATCATATGCCTGTCGACAGACTGGGAACTTGCATGATTTTAATTATACTCATGGGTGTGAATGTTTTACATGTTCGATTCATAATATTATTTAGTGTGCGGCAACTTTTTTAAAATATTTTGTGACCAGTTATAGCTTTCGGGAATATTTCCTGTCAGATCGGTTATTGCAGGATAAATCAATGCCGGCAATTGGTACACATCAGTAATTCTTAAGCTGTTCAATATTTCTATTGCTTCCCCTTTGCCATCGCCCCGGCTTGGTGCATCTTGTGTTGCAACAGGATTTTTAAGAATCAGCCTGCTGCATTTACCGTCGAGTAAGGCTGCATAAAGTGCAACAACTGTCATTTCATCCTTAGCTGCAATTTCTATTTGTGCCGGGTCAACCTGAGGCAGGCTTCTGCAAAATTCAATACACCGCAGGAGGTCGTACACCTGCATAGAGGCAATAGTTCTGCCTGTCCATGCGGCTGCCCTGCGGATATGCCATTGCAGGGCCGGATCCCAGCCTGTTTCACCCACACCGCGGGTTTCAAAATATGCAATGTTATTACCTTTATTAATTTCATGGGCAAAATTCTCAGCACCCCGGCGTTCCTCATCATAATTTTTCAGAACAATCATAAGTGGCTGTGCTTTTGCGGTATCGTTATTCCATCGGAAATCAACCTTAAGTCGCCACCCTTTTTCGGGTATAAAGCTGTAGATATTACAGCCGAAAGCACTTTCGTCGTTTGAACGGAATTCCATTTTTGAATCAAATGGAACGGCAATTTCAGGGAAGTGTCCGAAAGATTTTTCCTTCAGAAAACTTTTTACTTTATTTCGGTATAAATTCAATTCATTTTCATTATTTATTTCCGGAGTTTCAGCAAGTTTTACAAAAGAATCCTGAATAATTGTCGTGCGGTCGCCTGCAGGGGCACCGTCAGTATAAACTTTTAGCTCTTCGGAAGTTAACAGTGAAGGCCCGGATGTGTCAATATCGCCTGTTTCCTCAGGTAGCATATTCTTCCCCATTAGATGTTTTAGAAAAAAGGAATGAATTTGCTCTCTTGAAATCTTATGATAAGAGTGCCCTCCCGGAGTTTCAACAAAACTGATATTTTCAGGTTGTTTGTAAATTTCATAAATCTTTTTTATGTCTGAATAAAGCTCTCTTACCGATTCAATAGTGTTAAGCCCGTCCCTGTCGGCCTGAGCAATCAGCAACGGCCTGGGAGCTATCAGTGCGCCAATGTTCTGAAAATCAATCTGCCATGTGTTTATTGGCATCATGCAGTCACAATGCCCGTCAATTGTCCTGCTCCCAATTTGGGCTTTCAGCGTGCTTGCCCCGCAAACCGGCGCAACTGCCTTGATGCGTGGGTCGGCAGCGGCAATGAACCAGCTTTGTGCCCCGCCTCCTGAAATTCCGGTTACTCCCATTTTTTCTGAATCAACTTCAGGAATTGATGCCAGCAGATCCAGCCCTCGAATAGCATTCCACACTTCTACTCCTCCTGGATTGTACCCCCTGCTGTACCAATTAAACCAGCCGCGTGCGTAACATCCGTGATGCTCGCCTCGTACTTCGCCATACTGAATGGTTTCAATTATCAGGCAGACGAATCCCAATTTTGCAAATTTGGCAGGGTAGGGCTGATAATGTACTTTTTGGCTACCAGAATGACCGTTAACGTATAATATGGCAGGAACAGGATTTTTAATATTGTCAGGAATATAAAGGTTGGCAGGCACATATAACCCCGGCAGCGATTCGTAATAAAGTTTTTCAATACGGTATCCGTCCCTTTGAATTGTTCCGGTTGCAGTTACATTGAGATTTGTCCTTTCTTTACCGAAGTAATCCTGAATTCCCATCATTTCAATAAATTCAGCATGGCGTTTGCTATGTTTGCTTTCCCAGTCAACAACTGAAATAAAATCATTAAGTGAGTTGTCGGTGATTTCGACTGCTGTTTCTGATAAATAATTCAGTATATTATTCTGAAAAACCGGTCTGTTTTCTTCATTTTTTGACTTTTTACTTTCGCCGCATTTAACCAGAAAAATGGAAATAATGATAAAGCCTAATAGTTGAATTGATTTTTTCATTACTCAATGTTTAAAGTTTTGAAATTTTGAAACATCTATTTACATAATTATAAATTTATTTATTATCAAAA
>CAZXTX010000163.1:0-2239 GCA_964643695.1 uncultured Mariniphaga sp.
CAACAGCCAATTTTCCATAACTTGTCCCGTTTAGTGGAAATAGCGGATGAACGTTTCTGATTGAACATTTTCGGTAAGAGAAAAGTATTATTTTTGTACAAACGTTTAAAACATCTGCCATGAATCATGTTTTGAAACTGGTTGTTTGTCTGATATTAACGGGAGTGACTGTCTGTAAAAAGGAAAATATTACTGAGTTTCATCTCAATTTATTAAGCTTTGACAAATATTATTCGGAAGAAGTTATTCCGGCTGATTATCAAAAAATTTACGGAAAATGGAAATTGCACAATATTTCCGGAGGAATTCACGGACAAGGATACGAACCCGATTTTGATTTTTTGGAGATTAAAAAAATTGGCATTTACGGCATCGTAAAAAATGACAGTCTGTTTGAATACGGAAAAATCGAACCGGGAATATTTGATGAAAACACTCCCGGCTATTTCCAGGTAAAATTTACTCCTGATTTCCACACAAAACGAAATCCCCGCCTGTTTTCACAGCAATATATTGATTTAAAAGGAACGGACTCCCTGAATTTAATTGCACCCTGTTGCGATATGTACAACTATCATTTTAAACGGATTAAGTAAAACTGACAGGCCGGTATAATATGTAATTCAAAATTCCAGCGGAAATAATAATTCTCTCCCGCCGGAAATCTCAAAACTTTTAACTGCATAGCAAGCCTCAATCTGCCTGAATACAATATATTTGTCCTGTTGTGCCGGGATTAAATCCGTTTATGAAGTATCCCGCCAATTAATTCAAAATTTTAATTTGAAACATAACATGACAAAAAGATTTTTTACAATAACCTTAATTGCTGCCATAATATTTACAGCCTGCATTACTAATCAAAAATCAGCTGAAAAAACAATTTATATCGGGCCGGAGCTTCAGTCCTGCATGGCCGGAGTGGCCGAAATACTGTGTATGCAGGTAAAATGGACAAAGGAACAGGAAGAGTGGGAATATTTTTACGGAAATATTGAAGGTTTTAATTACGAACCGGGTTATGAATACGAACTGACAGTTAAGGAAGAAAAAATAAAAAATCCTCCTGCCGGAGGTTCGCAACTGAAATATATTCTTACAGAAGAGATTAGCAAAACAAAAGTTGAAATTTTTACAGACGAAAAACTGAAAAAGCCATTTACTTCAACTCATATTTTCGTTGCACAGTTTGAAGGAATTAATTATCGTATATGCAACGGCATGACCACACTTTGCCCCGATAAATGCGGAAATTCAGGAGAAATTGCAACCTTCAGGGTAATTGATTACAAATACTTTATGGTTAACGGCGAAGGAGGCACCCAAAAACTGGAAAACTATCAGGTCTTTATAAGCGACTATCACCGGAATGACCTTGACATGCCTTTTGTTTCCAAAATCAGAAATCTTAACGAAGGCGATTTTGTTACCATACACTTGGAATATGTTTATGACACCACGCTGCAAAACATATATACCGTGGAAAACCTGATAAGTCTGGAAAACATCTTGCCAACCGGCGACAACAGCCGCACTTCCCTCGACTGGGACGGAACCTATGAGGGAACCCTGCCATGCAGCGACTGCGACAGCATAAAAACCACAATTACACTTAACACTAACAACACCTTTTCAAAAACCGATATTCAAATAAAAAACGGCAAGCAGAAAAAAACCGGAGACAAAGGCACTTTCAGATGGAACCTGGAAGGAAACTCAATTACCTTAATTACGAAAAACGACACACTTAAATATCAGGTGGGTGAAAACCATTTAAGGCAGCTTGATAAAAACGGTAAAAGAATAGAAGGTGAAAATGCAGAGATGTATGTTTTACATAAGAAACAATAAGACTGTTGTAATACCGATTGGGTATTCAATCTATTCCAAGCTCTTCAGCAGGATCCCAGAAATGTTTTTTGAAGTTTACTATCTGGTTATCTTCTATAATTAAACCTTCATTTTCAAGCAGTTCCTTCATAGCATCGGGAGTGTCAAAATGGTGCTTTCCGGTTAACAGTCCGTTACGGTTAACCACCCTATGCGCAGGCACAAACTCATAATGACTACCGCATGAGTTCATTGCCCAGCCAACCATGCGTGCAGAACCTGTTGTACCAAGATATTTTGCAATGGCACCATAGGATGTTACACGGCCCGGAGGAATCTGTTTTACAATTTCATAAACCTGATTAAAAAAATCTGCCATTTGAATTCTTTCAAAATTACTGTAATAAAA
>CAZXTX010000163.1:2339-6842 GCA_964643695.1 uncultured Mariniphaga sp.
GAATACTGAAAATTACTGTCGGTTTTCAGGTGAATTATTCCTTCTTTTTTAAGAAACTGCCGGTATTTATTCAGAAAAAAAGTTGATGTAAGCCTTTTTCCGGTTTTCTTCATTTGCGGATCGGGAAAGGTAAGCCAGATTTCATCAATTTCGCCGTTACCGAAAAACTGATTTATAATTTCAATATTTGTGCGTAAAAAAGCAACATTTGTCAAATTCAGTTCCAAAGCCGTTTTTGCACCTTTCCACAGCCGGGCACCTTTAATGTCAACTCCTATAAAATTTTTGTCAGGATTACTTTTTGCCAGTCCTACGCTGTATTCACCCTTGCCGCATCCGAGTTCAAGAACAACCGGATTGTTGTTTTTAAAAAAGTGTGAATTCCATTTGCCTTTCAGATGAAAATCATTGTTGCCGATAATATTGTACGGTGCCTGAACAACATGTTCAAAGCCTTTCATCTCCTCAAATTTTGCAAGCTTGTTTTTACTCACGGCGAGAACTTTTTTCAATACTCAAACCTATATCGTGAATTCCTTTCAGAAGGTCATCGCGCATGCCCTGCTGCAATGAGATGGTATATTCACCCGGAACGGGGAAAAACACATTGCTGCGATACAGTGTTTTTACTGATTTTAATCCGCCAAACCCTTCCCCTGTCCACTCTCCCGAAGGCAGAGCCAGAACTATTTCAAAAGTATCGCGAAGCACTTTTCCTCCGGGCTGTTCAATTTCTATAAAAAGCCACAAATTACTGTATTTATAGGTTGTTTTGTTACGCAGCTGAATATAAATATCATGATACTCAAGGGTATCGGTGGCAGAAAAATGCAGATAAACCAATGAATCCTTATTCCATACAGAATCGGGTATTTCAATATATTTATCAAGCATGCGGCCCGAATCGCATGAATAAAAAACAACAATTGCAACAGATAAAATTAAAATACGGGGAGCTGTAATTTTCATTTTTCTTGTGAGTTCCTTTTTCGGTTATGCTTTAAATACTGTTTTGAACCTTTTTGCCTTTTCCTTTTTTCGTGATGTTTTTGTTTGGGCTGATTAAACCGGTCAATATCCTCCTGTCCTGCCGTATTAAGAAAAGTTTCCTTATTACTTCCGGATGTTTCAATATTATCGAAAACAAGTTTTTCGGGCTTTTTGCCGCTTCGGTTCATTTTCTGAACTTTCCGCACTACATCCACCGGAATCGGCAACAGTGCCGAAGGCGTATCATCTTTTTTTGAATACCAGTAAACTCCCTTAAAAATGTCTGCTTTCAAAAACTGATAAGTACCTGTTTCTGCCTCAAGCAAAACATTATTGGGCGGAAAATCTTTCTGGGCATCAATATAGGCATGCACCTCAAAATTGATACAGCACTTTAATTTACCGCATTGTCCTGCAAGCTTTTGCGGATTCAGTGAAATATCCTGACAATTGGCTGCATTTGTGGTAACAGAAACAAAGTTACTAATCCAGCTGGAGCAGCAGAGTTCTCTGCCACACGGGCCTATCCCCCCTATGCGTGCGGCTTCCTGGCGTGCACCGATTTGTTTCATCTCAACACGGATTCGAAAGGTATCGGCAAGTACTTTTATCAGCTGGCGGAAATCCACCCGTCCGTTGGCTATATAATAAAAAATAGCTTTACTGCGGTCTCCCTGATATTCGACATCGCCTATTTTCATGTCAAGATTCAGTTCAGATGCAATTTTCCTTGACTGAATCATTGTTTCATATTCCATGGAAATGGCTTCTTTCCATTTTGAAATATCGCCCGGACGGGCATGCCGGTATATTTTTTTCAATTCACCGTTTACGGTTGTTGCCCGGTATTTTTTCATTTGGTTTTTCACAAGCTCCCCGGTAAGGGATACAATTCCCACATCATGGCCGGGGCTTCCCTCAACTGCCACAATATCACCCTGCTGAAGTTTCAGCTTGTTTACATTGCTAAAGTAATCCTTACGGGTATTTTTGAATCTGACCTCTGCAATATCGGACTTTAAATTTTTATCTGGAATATCTTTCATCCAGTCGGTAACATGCAGTTTACCGCAGCTGTAACTGATGTGAGAGCATATTCCGCGTTCTATTGCAGACCGTTTTTCCATAAACTGCATGTTCAATTATAAAATAAAACCCTTAAATTAATTCTTGTTTTCGGTTTTACAACATACAAAAATAATGATAAATAGCAATTTGCGGCAGATTGGCGCAACAAAAAAGATTATCTCTTAATTAATCTTACCGCTCTCAGGGCTGTATCTAAAAAAATAATTTTCGGATTACCGTTCTGGCTTATATCTTTAAATCCATTCTCAAACTCTTCGGTAAAAGGAATAATATTGCGTTCATTAATAAAAGGTGCAAACCGTTTGCCCCACTCAGCTTCATCCTCTCTCAAATAAACCAGGCTGTCGCGGTTCATGTTCATCATAAAATATTCACGTAACATACGCAGTGCAAACACAAAAAAAGCCTTTTGGCGATCACGCCCCAAAGAAGCCATTTCATCAGCCCATTTTGTAAGTTCAAAAACTTCGCGGGTGTAGGCAAAACGCATCATTTCCTGAAATTTTGCAAGAAAATAATCAGAATCACCGTCGCGGCTCAGATAATCCATGGCAGTTATGAAATTACCGTTTGAAATCCGAACCACGTCTTCAATTACATCAGCTTCGTAACTGCCATTTTCACTCAATGCATCCAGCATAGATTCCCTGTCAATATACGGCACTTTAATAATCTGCATTCTGGAACGGATTGTCTGAATTATATCCTCCTCGTTTTCTGTAACCATCAAAAAAAGAGTTTTATTTGGTGGCTCCTCAATAAGCTTTAATAATTTATTTGAACAGGAGATATTCATCTTTTCGGGCAGCCATATAATCATTATCTTATATTCTGACTCAAACGGCTTAAGATTCAGTTTTCTGATAATGGCACCGCTTTCAGCTTCATAAATCATTCCCTGAGCATTTTCATTACCCAAAAATTCGAGCCACCGGCTAAGAGTAAAATATGGTGAATTCAGCACCATTTCGCGCCATTGCGGCAAAAAATCGTCGCTAACCGGCTTGCTAAATTCTTTGGTTGTAAAAACAGGAAAAACAAAATGCATATCGGGATGAACCAGTTTCTGATATTTACGGCACGAGGGGCACTCGCCGCACGAATCATTCTCATTTCTTGACGTGCACAAAACATACTGTGCAAATGCAAGAGCCAGAGCCAGTTTTCCTGTCCCGTTCGGCCCAGTAAACATAAGTGCATGACTAATACGTTTCTCCTGAACCGAGCGGATAAGGCGTTCCTTTATCTTTTCCTGACCTATGACATCTTTAAAAAACATAATCCAAAAATAGTGCTTTTTAAATGGATTACGGCATTGCAGAGTCTCATTTGTGAAACATTTTTTAATTTGAATGATTCATTTTTTTATACCGTTTAAACGGCAGATATATTTTTTATCTTTGATTAATTTTTCAAGAACTCATTAAAAACGAATAAAATGCAAACAATTCACAACTACGATTTTTCAGGAAAAAAGGCTTTAATCCGGGTGGATTTTAATGTGCCTTTAAATGAAAATTTTGAAATTACCGATGATACCCGTATCCGTGCAGCTCTGCCAACAATAAAAAAAGTTATTGAAAGTGGCGGTTCACCGGTGATTATGTCACATTTTGGCAGGCCCAAAAGCGGACCGGAAGATAAATTTTCGATGCGACACCTGACCGGCCATTTAAGCAAACTGCTGGGTGTTGAAGTTAAACTTGCCCCCGACTGTATTGGTGAAGAGGTAAAGGCAATGGCTGCCGCACTTAAACCCGGCGAGGTTCTGATGCTTGAAAATCTAAGATTTCATAAAGGTGAAGAAAAAGGTGATGAAGAATTTGCAAAACAGCTGGCAGAAAACGGCGATTGCTGGATTAACGATGCTTTTGGAACCGCACACCGTGCACATGCCTCAACCGCTGTTATAGCCAAATTTTTTCCGAACGACAAAATGTTTGGTTACCTGATTGAAAGTGAAGTTGAAAGCCTCGACAAAGTTGTAAGGGACCCGCAAAGGCCCCTCACTGCAATAATGGGCGGTGCAAAAGTTTCAACAAAAATTATAATCATCGAAAACCTCCTGAGCAAGGTTGATAACCTGATTCTTGGCGGTGGCATGACATACACTTTTGTTAAGGCCAACGGCGGTGAAATCGGTAATTCAATTTGTGAACCCGATTTTCTTGATACCGCACGAAACATTGAAAAACTTGCCAAAGAAAAAGGGGTAAATCTGATTATGGCAACCGATGTTGTGGCAGCCGATGATTTCAGTGAAAATGCAAATACGAAAATTGTTCCGTCAGATCAGATTCCGGAAGGATGGCAGGGACTTGATGCCGGACCGGAAAGTATTGCAAAATTTAAGGAGGTAATTGAAAATTCAGCTACTATCCTCTGGAACGGACCGGTTGGAGTATTTGAAATTGAGAAATTTGC
>CAZXTX010000164.1:0-6822 GCA_964643695.1 uncultured Mariniphaga sp.
TTTTTCCAAGTCCGAATTCAAATATTCTGTATAAAGTTGAATATCACATTTTCCATTTTCTTACTTTTTTAAATTAAAATATTTCTCTTTTAGCCTCAGAGCCAATTCTATTTCTCTTATTGGTGTTTTTCGAGTTTTCTTTTGAAACACATTGAATAATACAATTCGTATAACTTTACAACAGTTGGAATATCTGCTCTGAAATTTTGAACAGAACCTGCATTTTCGGGTGATACTATTTGGCAGCTTGTATAATTCAATCCATTTATTGCTTTTTCAATCAAGTCGTCAAAGTTGGTTGTCCAAACGGTATTTATTTTTTGTTGTTCAACCCATTGCCGACAAGCACATAAAGCTAGCAGAAGGTTTTTATCTCTAACCAAGTTGGTCAAAAATTCTTTTCTTACCAGTGGGTCAGGATAGCATTGTGCAAAGTAATGTGAATACGGATTGCCTATGTTGTACTCATCAAAATAGCTTTGAATTATCTTTTTGTTGTCTTCAATTTTTAAATCCTGAAACTTTTTGCCGTTTATTGTTGTCATATCAATTTGCCATCTCATTCATAAATGTTTCTACAAAACCAAGAATACGTTTCAAAATTCTATCACCTAATTTTTTGCGTTGAAGTAAACTTGGTTTTTCTCCCTCAATGAGTTCCAATACTTCATCTCGCAAGGGTTCTCGTTCTGCAAACAAATAATATTCAATAAGTTTTTCCGTTTTCTCTGCTGATAGATTTTCTTCTTGTACAATTTTAGAAAATTCTTTTTGCTGTTCTTTGCTCCAAAATTTTTCAAATTCTGATATAATTTCATCGGGTTCGTTGATGACAGGCAGATTTTCTAAAATAAACCGCTCTATCAATTCTCGCTTGCTTCGTAAAGTTGATTCGGTATTCAACAAGTTGAAAATCTCTTTTTCAGCTTCGCTTGTGTCTTTTTGTGTTTGCGATTTCAGTTTGATTAAAAGTTGAAGGATATATGAAACATTGATTTCATCACGGTGTATCAACTCCAATTCAAAATCCACATCTTCTAAAATAGAGACTTTCTCTTTTTGATGGTTACTTTTTACTTTGTCGTATAGGTCAAGGTATTTGCTTTTAAAGTCCTCAAAAAGTTGTTCGTTCATTTTCAAATCCTCCCATTTGAAGTCTGAAAATGCGGTGAGAATGTTTTTTAACCTCATTAAATCACGAAATGCCTTAATGAAATTCAGTTCATCATCTTCGCTTTCCAAATTGCTTACTGCATCGGTAGTTGGTGTTATTTCCAATAGTTTTTCAAACGCTTCGTCAAACTTTGAAACATAATCTTCGTAAGGTTTCATAAGGATGACCTCTATCGCTTCTTTGTTGCTGAATAGAGTAATGGCTTCGTCTGTTCGGTTTTTTAGATTTCTGAAAACAACAATATTTCCCTGTGATTTTTGCTCGTTTAAAATTCGGTTGGTTCGACTGAACGCTTGAATTAACCCGTGATATTTTAAGTTCTTGTCAACATAAAGTGTGTTCACTTTTTTGGCATCAAAACCAGTCAGGAACATGTTAACCACCAATAAAACATCAATGCGATTGTTTGCATTTTCGGGTTGGCGTTCCCTGTCTTTTAATTTTTTCGAAATGTCATTGTAGTAATTGTAAAAATCCTCACTGGTTTTGGTTGAATACTTTACATTATATAATTGATTGTAATCCTCAATGTACTCGTCTAATTTTTCACGACTATGAGCATGCAAACCGTACAGTGCTTTAGGTTCTTCAACAACAGAAACTTCTTCTGGAATAAAGCCATTGGCATCTGCATCATCTTCATTGGCTGCATAGCTGAAAATGGTGGCGATATTTAGATTGTGTTCTCCTGCTAATTTTTTACGCTTAAAAATATCATAATAGCGAATCAACGACTTTACACTATCTACACAAAACATGGCGGAAAAATCTCTATTATGTGTTTTACGACTATGATTATTGATGATGTAATCGACGATTTTTTCTAATCGTTTTTCATCTTCCATCAACTCCTGCGTGTCAATGTCTTCAACTTCAATATCTATTTCCGTTGCGGTGTTTTTTTGTTTGTATCTGCCTACATATTCAACCGAAAACTTCAATACATTTTCGTCCTTTATGGCATCTGTAATCACATACTTATGCAAGCAATCTTCAAAAAGATCTTTAGTAGTTCGTTTGCCCAATTCGTTTTTATTGGCATTGTCTGCAAAAATTGGAGTTCCTGTAAAACCAAACATTTGGGAATTGTTGAAATACTCTTTTATTCTGTTGTGGGTTTCTCCAAATTGACTACGGTGGCACTCGTCAAAAATGAAAATGATTCGCTTGTCTTTTAAGTTTGTCATTTTCTTTTCATACTTCATTTTGCTAATGGCAGTATTGAGTTTTTGGATAGTGGTAACAATCAATTTAGAATCATTCGCTTCACCTTTTTTATTAATATAAGTACCCAAAAACTGTTTTACCAAATTATTGGTATTGTCTGTGCCATCAATAGAGCCTTCACTAAAACTGTTAAACTCTTTGGTAGTTTGGTAGTCCAAATCTTTTCTGTCCACTACAAAAACCACTTTATGAACTTCTGGAAAGCTCATTATAATTTGACTTGCTTTAAAACTTGTTAAGGTCTTGCCCGAACCTGTGGTATGCCATATATAGCCATTTTTTGTGGAGTTCTTCACTCTTTCAATCAAGGCTTCAACTGCATAAAACTGATAGGGACGAAGAACCATTGGAATTTTGTAAGCTTCGTTCAAAACAATGTACTTGCAAATCATTTTACTGATATGGCAAGGTTCTAAAAAAGCATCTGTAAAACTGTTTAGAATGTTAGTTAGTCGTTTATTTTCTACATCTGTCCAATAAAAAGTTTGTTTGAAACTTTGGCTGCGGTTGTTGGCGTAATACTTTGTATTTACTCCGTTACTGATGATGAAAATTTGAACATATTGATACAAAGCAGAATTTGAGCCGAATGAATGTCGTTGATAGCGATTGATTTGATTAAATGCTTCTTTTAATTCAAGTCCTCTACGTTTGAGTTCGATTTGTACCAACGGCAAACCGTTGATGAGTAAAGTTACATCGTAACGATTTTTGTATTTGCCTTCTTGTGTTACTTGATTGGTTACTTGATATTGATTTTGGCACCAATGTTCCGTGTTTAAAAATTCAAAATAGAGGTTATCTCCGTTATCTCTTACAATGTGTTGTTTTTGACGAAGTGTTTTTGATTTTTCAAAAACGGAGCCTTTATTTAGGATATTAATAATCTTGTCAAACTCTGTGTCTGATAGTTGAATATGATTGTGTTTTTCTAATTGACTTTTAAGGTTAGCTAAAAGCCCTTTTTCATCAACAATTGAAACATACTGATAACCTAATTTCTGTAAATTACCAATCAATTGCTCTTCTAATATCTGTTCGGATTGTTTACTCATTGTCTTAACTGTGATTTTTCTGATTTTTTAATGGACTGTGATTTTCGCTGTAGCTTCATTACTCTTTTGAATTGCAGACTTTGACTTCCAAAATTGATTAACAATCCAATTTCCATTTTATACGCTTCTAAATAATTAATGGCTTGTGCTAAATGTACATCTTCCATCTGAATAACAGCTTTCAACTCTACCATTATTTTTTCTTCTACAAAGAAATCTACTCTTCTTCCTCCAATTCTTTCTCCTTTATAAAATATATCCATTTCGTGTTCTCTGCTGTAGGTCAAACCCTGATTGCTCATTTCAATGGCTAATGCTCTTTGGTAAATCACTTCTTGAAAACCATTGCCTAATATTTTATGTACTTCCATAGCACAACCTATGATTTTGCCTGTCAATTCACTTTCAGCATATTCTTGTTTAATCATAGTATTCATTTAATCATTATTGGAATCATAGTTTAAACTCTGACTAACCGCATTAACGGTTCGAAAGAATACATTGCTGGTCTTCTTCCGGACGCTTCTTCTTTTAATGTCAAATAGCCAATTTCCACTAATTTCTTCACAATTACGGCTGCTGTCGGAGCTGGTATTTTTGTCTTGTTCACAAATTTATTATTCCTGAAAACAGGATTCGTAAATATGTAATCCAAAGCAATTAAACTCCACTTTGAAGACAATAATTCTGAAAATTCTGTCTTCATTTCTTCATATAGATTTTTAATGCTTTCTGCAATATGCAAATTATGAATTGCTTGTTTTTCTACAGCAATTAGAAAAAAGCCTATCCAATTATTCCAATCATTATTTCTTGAAACATTTAGCATCGCTTTAATATATTCATCTTTATTTTGCTCAAAATAGCCACTGATATAAAAATGGGGCTGTGACAATAAGCCTGATTGCCACAATAAAAGTGTTATCAACATTCGTCCTATTCTACCATTTCCGTACTGAAACGGGTATAGTGCCTCAAATTCTAAATGTGAAACGGCAGTGCGTACCAAAGGCGGTTCTGTGCTATGTTGCATATAATTAAACAATTTATCTAATCCTGAGGATAATTGCTCTGGATTTATGGGGATAAACTGAATTTTTCGCGAAGAACGATCAGCAAGATAATTTTGTTCCTTCTTAAATTCCCCCGGAGATTTTGCAGCTCCTCTTCCCAAATACAATAATTGTTGATGCATTTGTTTCACAAAACTCTGCGAAAAATGATAGCCTTGTTCTATTGCCGTTTGTGCATTCTTTAATGTACGTTGGTATAGAATTGTTTCAATCACATCTGCACGAGCACTTATTGAATGTGTACCGTCGTCGTCCGCCTCATATTGCATAATCTCGTCCATAGTGCTTATTGTTCCTTCAATACGAGAGGAAATTACTGCTTCTTGATTGCGCAAAGGAGCTAAAAGAATTTTATTATCGTGCAAGGTTTTGAGCATCTGGTCATAACGTGCCAAGGCATCAGTAGCCGCTAAAAGTTCATTGATAAAAGAACTGTAATTAATATTTGTAGGCGGAAATTTTCCGTAATGATAGTTTACCGCTCCACTTAAATTAAAATCCATTTTTCACTTTGTTTATTGCAAATATACAATTCCATCAATTCAAATGTATTTGATTTTTGTTTTATTTAAATTTCAAGAATCAAAAAAATTGTGTATCAAGAATGAGAGACAAGTTGTTTTGATTACAGAATTTGTTAAGATAAGATAGTCAAAACAGTTTGATTGTAAAAAACAAGAAACAAAATACATTGATTACAGAATCTTAAGAAAAACGAAGAACAAGTTAAAATAGAAATGAATTAGGATAATGCCCGAAACATCTGATTAATCGCCTTTTTCTTTTGCTCCATGTTTGGGTGTACATATAAATTCAGCGTTGTACTGATATTGGAATGCCCCAACAAAACACTCACGGTTTTGTAATCACAATTGCTCTCAATACATCTTGTGGCAAAACTGTGCCGCAGACCATGGAACTTGATTTCAGGAATATCTAAGTCCTTCATCAGTTTTTTATAGTAGTTTCTATAGGTTCTGGGCTCAGTAGGTTTTGCCTCGTTGGTTAAGACATAAAAAGAAGTGTTGACAATTTTTTTGATGGGCTTCAACATCCTCAATAACTCTCTATTCATTGGTATTTCCCGAATGGAGTTTTTTGTTTTGGGCGTGTCCAATAATAATTCTGTTTTCCGAATATCTCCCTCAATTGTGTAAATGCGCTGAATGGTTTTTTTGATATTTATCACACCGTTATCCGTATCTAAATCATCCCAAGTCAAAGCGCAAACTTCACCGATGCGCATTCCGGAACTTAGGCAAATATAAATACCTAAATTCCGAAAGGTGAAATGCTCTTGAATATAGTTCATCATCTTTTTTTGGTCAGCCCGACTAAGTACTTCAATACATTGTTTTTCTCGTTCCGTAGGAAATTTTAAATCAAAGGGTGTATATTCAAAAAGCTTATTTTTCGCACCAAATTTGAGAATCATTTTAAGGACAATCAAAACATCCTGAATGCTTTTTTTACTCAATCCTTGTTCTAATTTCTGAAAAACAAAGGTTTGTACATCTTTTTCTTCAATGGAATCTTTCTTACTAAACACGGGTAGAATGTGATTCTCAATGAGCAAAATGTAGGCTGAAAATGTAGATTTTTTCACATACTGTTTTTTGTCGTCCTTCCATAAAGCGACTACTTCCGAAAAATGTTTTTTTGTATTCATTTATTTTATTTTTTGATGAATTTCAAAGGAAAGGAATTGTAATTAAGGATTACAAATTATTTACATTAAGGATTGATTCTCCTTAATGACTTTCGTTCCAAATTTGAGATTTGAGGGGTTTAGTGAAGTGTGGGAGAAGAAGAAATTGGGGGAAGTTGGAGAGGTGAAAATGTGTAGAAGAATTTTTGCTGATCAAACAACGGTCGATGGAGAAATACCCTTTTTTAAAATAGGTTCATTTGGGAAGGAAGCAGATGCTTACATTTCAAAAGAACTATATTTGGATTATAAATCACGATTTTCATTTCCACAAAAAGGAGACATTCTAATTTCTGCAGCAGGAACAATTGGAAGAACTGTAATATATAATGGAGAAGATGCATATTTCCAAGACTCGAATATTGTTTGGATTGATAATGACAACAAAATCATCACAAATGATTTTCTATATTATATCCTTCAAATTGTAAAGTATAATACGGAAGGAGGTACAATTCAACGATTGTATAATAATATCCTAAAATCTACTAAATTCCATAGTCCTTTAATTTCCGAACAAAAAAAAATCACTTCTTTTTTGAACTTGATTGATGAAAAAATCCAAACTCAAAGGAAAACGATTGA
>CAZXTX010000165.1:0-6735 GCA_964643695.1 uncultured Mariniphaga sp.
CGATTGTAAATACAATTCGTATTATATGTGGTCGAGAGGTTTTCTTTTGGTTTCCTTGATTTTTTTAAAGTGGCCTGGAGTGAGTCCGGTAACTTTTTTAAACTGGTTGCTCAGGTATGCCGTGCTTGAATAATTCATCTGGTCAGCTATTTCTTTTAGCGAAAGTTCATCGTAAACAAGCAGCTCTTTTACCTTTTCAATTTTTTGGGCTATAAAATACTTTTCAATTGTAGTGCCTTCCACTTCTGAAAACAGATTCGACAAATAGCTGTAATCGTGATGCAGTTCATCAGCAAGCACTCCCGACAGGTTTGTATGAACCGGATCGTTACTGTGGTGAATCAGATTGATAATTATATTTTTAATTTTTTCAATAATCCGGCTTCTTTTATCATCAATCAGTTCAAAACCAAGCGAGAGCAGCATTTTTGCTATCTGAAGCTTTTGTTTGGCAGTTACCTCTTCTTCTAAAATTACTTCACCCAGTTCAACAGAAACCGGATTGAACCCCAACTTTTCGAGTTCTGACCTGACAACCATTTTGCAACGGTCGCATACCATATTTTTGATAAAGAGTTTCATTCTTGTTTTATATCCGTAAATATAGCTTTTTTCAAAGTTTTTCCGAAATGAACTTTATTATGGTTATGATTCAGCATGAAAATAGAATTTTATTAATTAAAAAAGCCGGAATTTAACCGGCTTTACATTATTGTTATTTTTGTTTTTAGCAATTTTCCTTTTCGCTTTTTTCAACTTCGTCTCTGTACCAGTGCAGCGGATGTGAAGTCGGGCGTTCGATAGGCATTCCGTAAATACGGTCGTTTACGAGTGATGCAAGAACACCCAAAGCTCTGGATACTCCGAATAAAACAGTATAAAACGTATATTCCTTAATGCCATAGTGATAGAGCAGTGAGCCACTGAATGCATCAACATTCGGCCACGGGTTTTTAATTTTTCCAACACTGGAAAGAACTGGGGGTACAACGCGATACAGCTGATTAGCCAGATTAATTATCGGGTCGTCTTTAATATATTTTTCTGCAAATTCCTGCTGTGCGGTAAAGCGAGGATCTGTTTTACGAAGTACTGCATGCCCGTATCCGGGTATTACACGTCCATCTTCAAGTGTTTGCTTTATATAAGCTGTAACCTGCTCGTCGGTGGGTGTGTCGGTGTCAAGATGTTCAATCATTTCAAAAATCCAGTGAATTACATCCTGATTTGCAAAACCATGCAGTGGTCCGGCCAGGCCTGTCATTGCAGCTGCATAGGCATAATACGGATTACTTAATGCGGAACCAACCAGATGTGCAGTATGTGCAGAAACATTTCCTCCTTCATGATCGGCATGAATGACCATATAAAGCCTGAAGAGTCTTTTTACCTCTTCGGTGTTGAATCCCATCATGTGAGCCAGATTTCCTGCCCAGTCAAGTCTTGGATTTGGCTCAATATAATCTTCGTTATGAAAATTCCTCCGGTAAATATATGCTGCAATATGAGGAAGCCGCGCAATCAGGTTCATTACATCTTCGTAAGTGGAGTCCCAATAGTATTTTTTGTTAATACCTGCCCTGTATGCCTTCTGAAAAATTGACTCGGTAGCCATTGCCAGAATTGCAACGCTGAACTGGGTCATGGGCCTTGAGTTTTTCGGAAGGGCATCAATTACATCAAAAACATGCTGTGGCACATGTGCACGTGTGGCAAAAGTTTTTGACAGATTCAGCACATCTTCCTGTGACGGAATTTCGCCAATCAGCATAAGATAAAATAATCCCTCGGGCAGAGGTTCGCCACCGGGTGTGATTTTTGGCAGCTTTTCACGCAATTCGGGTATTGAATACCCCTTAAAACGAATTCCTTCATTAGGATCGAGCTTTGATGTATCGGTAACGAGAAGGGGAATACCTTTCATGCCTGAAAAGACCTGTTCAAGAGTAACCTGTGCAATCACTTTATCCCCATGTTCACTTCTTATTCTTTGAAACTCTTTAGAACATTTTTTTGCTTTTTGAAAAAAACGGTACTTGATATATTCCATTTTGATTCTGTTTTTATGTTTTTTTTAAAATATCTGTTAATGTATGTTTTTAATAATTTCATCAGCAAATTCTGATGTGGTTAAAAGTTTTGCACCTTCCATCTGGGCATAGAGGTCGGAAGTTACCCGTCGTTTTGTGAAAACATGTTCCATGGCATCGTAAATATGTTCGGCTGCTTCATACCATCCCATATATTCAAGCATCATTGCCCCCGAAAGAATTAATGAACCCGGATTGGCTTTTCCGGTTCCGGCAATATCGGGAGCAGTGCCGTGAGTTGCTTCAAAAATAGCATAACCTTCAGTATAGTTTATGTTTGCACCGGGTGCAATTCCAACACCGCCAACCATGGCAGCAAGCTGGTCTGAAATATAATCACCGTTTAAATTCATTGTTGCAATTACCGAATGATTAAAAGGCTTTAAAAGGGATTCCTGCAGAAATGCATCGGTAATAACATCTTTTATAATGATTTTTCCCTGCTTTTGTGCTTCATCCAATGCTTTTTCGGCATCTGCCTTTCCTTTTATGTTTTTAATATCTTCAAACTGACGCCATGTAAAAACTTTTTCCTGAAATTCCTTTTCGGCCAAATCGTATCCCCAGTTTTTAAAGGCACCTTCGGTAAATTTCATTATGTTCCCTTTGTGAACCAGAGTAACATACGGCAGATTACGCTGAATGGCATACTCAACCGCGGCTCTTATCAATCTTTCCGAACCTTCTTTTGAAACAGGTTTAATACCGAAAGAAGTTGTTTCAGGAAATCTGATTTTATCCACTTTCATTTCATCAACCAAAAAGTCAAGCAGTTTTTTTGCATCACTGCCACCTGTCATATATTCAATTCCGGCATAAATATCCTCAGTGTTTTCCCTGAAGATATGCATGTCAACCAGAGTCGGATAACGAACAGGAGAGGGGACACCCTTAAACCAGCGTACCGGGCGAAGGCACACAAACAAATCCAATATCTGGCGAAGTGCAACATTGAGAGAACGGATTCCGCCGCCAACCGGTGTTTGCAGCGGCCCTTTTATTCCGATCAGATATTCTTTAAATGCTTCAATCGTTTCGTCAGGGAGGTAATTTCCGGTTTGTATAAATGCCTTTTCACCTGCAAGAACCTCTTTCCATATTATTTTGCGTTTTCCTGAATAAGCTTTTTCAACAACGGCATCCAGAACCTTTTGGGAAGGCCCGGTAATATCCTTTCCGATTCCGTCGCCTTCAATATATGGAATAACAGGCTGGTCGGGAACTGATAATTTTCCGTTTGTAATTTTAATTTTATTCATTAACGTGCAAACTTTTTCTGTAGTCCTTTGTCAATTGCATCCAAAAAATTCTGAGTTGTAAGATAATGCTCTTCTTTCAGATTTTTACCGTGGATAATCAGTGCCAGGTCTTTTGTCATTTTTCCTGATTCAACAGTTTCAATACAAACCTGTTCCAGAGCTTTTGCAAAATCCATCAGTTCTTTGTTGTTATCTAATTTTCCTCTGAAATCAAGTCCGCGTGTCCATGCAAAAATAGATGCTATCGGATTTGTTGATGTGGGTTTGTTTTGCTGGTGCTGTCTGTAATGGCGTGTAACTGTTCCGTGTGCTGCTTCGGCTTCCATTGTTTTCCCGTCGGGTGTAACAAGTACGGAAGTCATCAGTCCCAGCGAACCGAATCCCTGTGCTACCATATCGCTCTGAACATCACCATCGTAATTTTTACATGCCCAGACAAATCCGCCGTCCCACTTTAATGCTGCCGCCACCATATCATCAATCAGCCGGTGTTCATATGTTATTCCGGCTTCTTTAAATTTTTCTGTATATTCGGTTTCATAAATTTCCTGAAAAATATCCTTGAAACGGCCGTCATAATTTTTCAGAATAGTATTTTTTGTTGACATATAGAGCGGCCATTTTTTTAACAGAGCCTGATTCATGCACGAACGGGCAAATCCCCTTATGGATTCATCGGTATTGTACATGCCCATTGCAACTCCGTCGCCGTCAAAATGAAAAATTTCATGAGAAACCGGTTCACTTCCGTTATCAGGAGTGAAAGTTATTGTGAGTTTTCCTTTTCCTTTGGTTACAAAATCAGTTGCCTTGTACTGATCACCAAAGGCATGACGACCGATACATATAGGTTTTTTCCATCCCGGAACAAGCCGCGGAACATTATTTATGAGAATTGGTTCGCGAAAAACGGTTCCGCCGATAATATTGCGGATGGTTCCATTGGGTGATTTCCACATATGTTTCAGCCCGAATTCATCAACCCGTGCCTCATCGGGGGTAATTGTTGCGCATTTAATGCCAACACCGTATTTTTGAATTGCATGAGCAGCATCAACAGTTATCTGATCATCAGTGGCATCTCTGCTTTCTATTCCCAAATCGTAATATTTTAACTCAATATCAAGATAAGGCAAAATGAGTTTTTCTTTGATAAAATTCCATATTACCCGTGTCATTTCATCACCGTCTAACTCAACTACGGGATTTTGAACTTTGATTTTTTGCATGTTATTATTTTTAGTTTTGTTTTTTAATCAAATTTAATGCTGAACCCGCTTTAAACCATTCAGTCTGCTGTTCATTGTATGTGTGGTTAAACATATTGTATTCTTTGTGCCATTCTGCATTATAAAACGGGCGGGTGAAAAATCTATATAATCTTGTTTGTGCTTGAAAATATTTAATGTCTGAGTTTGATACAGGTATGGATACAAAATTTTTTCCGTATAAGTTAACGGCCTTTGTAATTTTTTTCTTGCTTTTTCAGCCCTTTCGGGCAAATGCTCATAAACTTTGTTAATCAGGTTTGCATCAAACATGTTTTTGTACTATTTATTTTATTTGTTATTTACATAAAGGTATAACTTTCTATTTAACACTAAAACAGGTCAAAAGTTCCGTTATTTTTACTGTTAATTTTTGTTTATCCAAATATAGAAAAAATGTAAAAAAGTTTACAGGGTTTTTGAAGAGTGTTTAAGCAGTTGCTTATAAATATAACAATGATTACAAAAAAACAAAGGATGGGTTCAACAACCCATCCTTTTCTCATTAAACTAACTAACCTAACTAAACCTAAACTTATGAAAATAAACGTACCACAAATATAGCGTCCGTATTGAATTTAAACAACGTTTAACTGTTAAATCATGTTAAAGAGTTTGTTTTTTTGAAATATTTATTGTGCAACAAATGTGTAGTGAATTGTTCCTTTTTGAGGCTCGGGTGCATTACTGCTTTTATTGAAAATTGTTCGTGATGCAGCCACTTTTGCATAAAGATATATTTGTTCATCCCTGACTGATGATGACTTGCGTGGCTCTGCATAAATTACCCTTCCATCGCGGTTTACAGAAATATCAACAATTACCAGTCCGCCGCTCTGTGCGAGATATACAGGAATAGGCAGGCTTACATGGTATCTGTCTTCAAGATAATAAACAATATTGCTTTCGCCCGTATAAATGACATTCTCGATTGTTTCGGGGTCTCTGCCTTCAGTGGTTTGAACCGGCATTTTAATATCTTCAATATTTACTTTTTCTTTTGAAAGCTGATTGTTTACATCAGAAACAAGCTGTTTTGCAGCTTCAACTTCATTCATGTAATCTTCGTCAAAAAAATTATCCGTTTTAGCCAGTCTGTTTGAAGCAATGGTGGAACGATTGATTTGTGTTTCACTTTGTGGTGAGGAGGCCTCATTTGTTGCAGGTTCACTTTCCTGTTCCTCAACAATCTCTTCTTCTTCAGGTTCGGGCAGAATATCAGGAAATTCAATTAAAATTTCTTCTTCCTTTACTTTTCCCTTGATGTTGACATCAGCTAATAAAAAAAAGGAAAACAGTAATATATGAAACATCAGGGTACCGATTACCCCGTAAATATTTTGTTTATATATTTTATAAAGTTTTCCCACAGTGCAAAATTATAAAATTAACTGCTAATTTTTGATTGTATTAACGGTAACTGATTGTTTGAATTGCTTAGTTTGGCTAAAATGGACAATAGTAATTGAATAATGAGTTAAAAAAAACAGTTGTCTCTTTTTTTATTGAGTATTAAAATGTTTATTTTTCTGCTTAAATTTTAAAAGGAAAATTTATTCTGAAAAGATTTTCTATATCGTTTATTTCTGACAGTTATGTTAAAGGCAAGTTTTTAATTTGTTTTTTATTTTTTTTGATACTGTTTTGCAGTAACATTTCAGCTCAGCAAAATTTTGCTGATGTAACTGTATCAGATAATTTTGTTTCTGAATTTGAACATTCGGATGATACTGTCAGAATAAAACCGTCAAGAAGCAAACTCGTTAATTTAATTTATGATATACTTGTTTTGCCACCGCGTCAGCAGGTTGACAGAAAGACAATTTCAATAGATTATTATAACCGGTTTGAAGAAAAAATCATATCAGAGATTGTGATTACACCGCTTGAGGTTTTCGGGCCTTCTTTTGATGATATTAATCGTCAGGCAAAATCAAGGTTTGAAAAAGCTGCAAACGCAATTCATTCAAAATCGAATCTGAACACCATAAAGAAACTGCTGCTTTTTAAAGTTGGTGATTTTATTGATTCGGAATTGCTTTACGAAAATGAGCGTATAATACGTTCCCTGCCGTATATTCACGATGTGCGTTTTATTATGGAGCAGGATTCGCTGTA
>CAZXTX010000166.1:0-6668 GCA_964643695.1 uncultured Mariniphaga sp.
AAAATAGGGAGTAAATTTAAACTCCCTATTCTGATTATTTATGACTGTCCTAATTTCTCTAACATTTTATTGTAATTTTCCATGTCTTTAAGCCTGTAATAAAGGTTTTTTAAAGACTCCATGGTCATATTGTCATTTTTGTTTATTTCATGGCATTTTTCCATAAACGGCAGAGCTTCTTTAAACCACACATCGGCTTTTTCAAGTTCTGCTTCATAAGCTTTATTATCACTTGTGGGAATAGCATTAGCTACTTCAATTTGCTTAACACCTTTATTATAATAAAGTGCTCCAAGATTATAATATGCATTAAAGAAAGTTTCATCATTCTTAATAGCAGCTTCATAAGCTTTTATCGCATTGTCTTCATCTTCAATTTTTTCATAAAGTGTTCCCTGGGCAAAATAGAAAGTTGCATTGTCCGGGTCTCTGTCTATTGCCATATTCAGATACTTCATGGCATCTTCGGTTTTCTTCAAATCAAGATAAATCTGAATCAAGCTTGTTAAAACACCATCATCTCCCGGAAATTTTTCAAAACCTTCCTGAAGTGATTGCAAAGCACTCAGCGTGTCATTATTCAATTGATAAGAACTGGCTATCAGACTGTAAGTTTTACCTTCATTATATCCGTATTTTGCGGCTTCCTTATAATATTTAATTGCTTTATCATAATTTTCTGCATTATATGCAGCAAGGCCGGCATTAAATATAATAACGGTGTCAACAGCATCCGGATTATCTTTCTTAATAACATCAAACTCCTGAATATCAATAATTTGTTCAAAGGATGTCAGTGCTCTTGCATAATTATTGTTATTAAAAGCATCAACTGCCTGATTGGTTAAATCATTTGTAAGCAGAGTTAATTTTACTTTAATGCTGTTGGCAGATCTTTTTTTCTCATCCAGATCGAGAGCCTTTTTATAGGAGTTGAAAGCTTCAGTAAGCGGTTCGGCAGCAAGCTTTTTAACTTCTTTGTTATCAGAATTAAAAATTGCCTGAAAAACCTCTCCCCTTACTTCCCATGTGCGCGGCCAGTTAATTGTTTGATCGACTTTCGCATTATTTGGATCAACGGCTTTTTCAATATTATCTAAGGCTTCTGCAAGTTTTCCGGCTTCTTTTAAGCTTAATGCCTTGCTTACCAAACCTTTTTGTCCATAACCTGACAGCATTAATGAAACCAGGAATGTTAGAATTAATAATTTTTTCATTACTATTAGTTTTTAAATTAATTTTTCAACAAAAATATCACGAATTATATATATTCAAAAATCTTAATTAATTTTTCAACAATTTATTCCAAATCTAAATTATTTTTTTCATCAGAATCATTTTCTTTAAAATCATTATCAATTTCTGATTCATTATCAATATCCGCGCCATTTTCAATTTCCGGTATTTCCTCATCTTCATCCTGATCTTTCACAACCCTTGCCACAGATGCGATTCTGTCATCTTCTTTAAGATTAATAAGCCTTACTCCCTGAGTAGCTCTTCCTATGAGAGAAATAGTGTTAACCGCAAGTCTGATAGTCAGGCCGTGTTCGGTAATTATCATCAGGTCGTCATTATCGGTAACATTTTTAATTGAAATCAGTTTTCCTGTTTTATCCGTAATATTCAATGTTTTTACACCTTTCCCTCCCCTGTTGGTTACTCTGTAATCATCAATTAGTGAACGTTTTCCATATCCGTTTTCTGAAATAACAAGTACATCTTCTTCCTGTTCCTGAATGCATACCATACCTATTACTTCATCCTCGTCACCTGCTGTTGTTATTCCCTTTACTCCGGCAGCAGTACGTCCCATTGGCCTCACTCTGTTTTCGTTAAACCTTATTGCCTTACCTGATTTTACTGCAAGCATAATTTCACTTTCACCATTTGTAAGACGCGCCTCAAGCAACTCGTCTCCCTCTCTGATAGTAATTGCATTTACACCATTCTGTCTTGGCCTTGAATATGCTTCGAGAGAAGTTTTCTTGATCATTCCTTTTTTAGTGGCAAAAAGAATATAGTTGTTATTGATAAAATCCTCTTCGGTAAGTGTTCTTACCCGCATGAATGTCAAAACTTTATCATCTGCCGGAATGTTTAACAAATTTTGAATTGCCCTTCCTTTTGACGATTTTGTTCCTTCAGGAATCTGATAAACTTTAAGCCAGTAGCATCTTCCCTGTTCAGTAAATAAAAGCAGGGTATTATGCATTGACGCAATAAAAATATGTTCAATAAAGTCTTCATCTCTTGTTGAACCTCCTTTTGCACCTACACCTCCCCTGCCCTGAGTACGAAACTCGGTTAACGGTGTCCTTTTGATATATCCCAGATGCGAAACGGTTATTGCCATATCTTCATCTGCATAAAAATCCTCAGGATTGAACTCTTCGGCATTGGGAATAACTTCAGTGCGACGCTCATCGCCATACTTATTTTTGATTTCTGTCAGTTCTTCCTTTATAATATCCATTCTCAGCTCAACATCTGAAAGAATTTTCTTGTAATACTCTATCTGCTGTAAAATTTCATCATACTCTTTTCTGAGCTTATCCTGCTCAAGGCCTGTGAGTTGTCTCAGCCTCATATCCACAATGGCTCTTGCCTGAATTTCGGTAAGGCCGAATCTTTCCGATAATTTTTCTCTTGCCTCGTCGGGTGTTGATGAGCCTCTGATTATTGCAATAACCTCGTCAATATTATCGCTCGCAATAATTAATCCCTCAAGAATATGAGCTCTCTTTTCTGCCTGTTCCAGTTCATATTGTATCCGGCGTGTAACAACTTCGTGGCGGTGATCGACAAAATGCATTATTATATCCTTAAGATTCAGCATCTTGGGTCTTCCGTTTACCAAAGCTATATTATTAACGCTGAAGCTGGTTTGCAGAGCAGTGTATTTGTAAAGCTGGTTTAACACCACATTGCTTACGGCATCACGTTTAATATCATATACAATGCGCATTCCGTCCCGTCCTGATTCATCATTGATATTTGAAATGCCTTCAATTTTTTTGTCATTAACCAGATCGGCTGTTTTTTGAATCATTTCGGCGCGGTTAACCAGATACGGAATTTCCGTAACAATAATTTTTTCTCTGTTTCCGTCATTCTCAATATGCGCTTTTCCGCGCAAAACAATTCTTCCCCTGCCTGTTTCAAATGCCTCCTTCACTCCCTGATATCCGTATATTATACCACCGGTGGGAAAATCGGGTGCCTTGATGATTTCAATAAGTTCCGAAATGTCAATATCGTTATTATTTATATATGCAATAATGGCATCAATGCTGTCACTCAAATTATGCGGGGCCATATTTGTAGCCATGCCCACTGCAATTCCGGAAGTTCCGTTAATGAGCAGTTGAGGAATTTTGGTAGGCAGAACACGCGGTTCAGTAAGTGATTCATCAAAATTTGGCTGAAAATCAACTGTGTTTTTATCTAAATCGGCTAATGCTTCTTCGGCAATACGTGTCATTCGTGCTTCGGTGTAACGCATTGCAGCAGGACTGTCACCATCAACCGAGCCATAGTTGCCCTGACCGTCAATAAGCGGATAGCGCAATGACCATGACTGTGCCATTCTTACCATTGTAAAATAAACGGAAGTATCGCCATGAGGATGATATTTCCCCAAAACTTCACCAACAATTCTTGCAGATTTTTTATAGGGCCTGTTCGACAACATTCCTAAATCATACATTCCATACAGCACACGGCGGTGTACCGGTTTAAATCCGTCACGAACATCGGGCAGTGCTCTTGAAACTATAACTGACATTGAATAGTCAATATAGGCCGATTTCATCTGCTCCTCAATATTAATGCGGATTATTCTTTCTCCTTCATTCATTATATAACTATGTGATTTAAAATAATTTTTTATTTAAAAAAGATTTACAAAAATAGTAAAATTGATTCGTCATAAGGTATTTTGCACCCTGAATTATTACACTGTTAAGTCAGAAGATATTAACAAATTAACTGTCAAAAATACAGTCTCCTGACCTTTTCTTTGATAACTTAGGCAGATTTCGTTAATTTTTCACATGTTTTTTAAGTAATTTCGTGGTGCAAACTATTAGGAATAGTTTTTGTTTAATAAGGGAGTAAATTTATTAAAATTAGATATGGATTCTCAATTTTCAGCAAGAATAAAAGATATTATCGGTTACAGTCGCGAAGAGGCAATCAGGCTTGGAAACGATTATATTGGCCAGGAACATCTTTTTTTAGGTATTTTGAGGGATGGAGAAGGTATTGCAACTGACATTCTTGAAAAACTGGATGTTAATCTGGCTGAAATAAAAAAGTTAATTGAACAAAAAATCAAGACTGATAAACCGGTTGATGATAAATCAGACTTAATGATGCTCAAATCAGCCGAAAAAACTCTTAAGCTTGTTTATCTTGAAGCCCGCTGGTTTAAAAGCACTACTGCCAACAGCGGCCATCTTTTACTTGCAATTCTTAAAAACAGTGACAATATTGTCACACAGATTTTAGTTGAATTTGGTGTAAATTACTATATAGTAAAATCACAGTTAAAAGATTATAAGAACATAGAATCGCGTTCAGATTTTCCTGACAGTGAAGATGATGAACCGGCCGGTGCTTTTTCGCGCGGTCAGGGAGGCGGACAAAGTTCCAAAAAAGGGGCTTCTCCAAAATCGGACACTCCCGTTTTAGATAATTTCGGAATTGATATTACAAGACTTGCAGAAGAAAATGCACTTGATCCGATTGTGGGACGCGAACGTGAAATTGAACGTCTGGCACAAATATTAAGCCGCCGTAAAAAGAACAATCCGATACTGATTGGAGAGCCCGGAGTAGGAAAATCCGCTATTGCCGAAGGCCTTGCCCTGAGGATAGTCAATAAACAAATTTCAAGAATTTTATTTGATAAGAGAGTTGTCAGCCTTGATGTTGCATCAATTGTTGCAGGTACAAAATACCGCGGGCAATTTGAAGAGAGAATGAAAGCCATTCTGAATGAACTGACAAAAGTAAACAACGTAATACTGTTTATTGATGAAATTCACACTATTGTAGGAGCCGGCGGTGCAACAGGTTCACTTGATGCCGCAAATATGCTTAAACCGGCACTGGCAAGGGGCGATATTCAGTGTATAGGTGCAACTACACTTGATGAATACCGGCAGCATATTGAAAAAGACGGTGCACTTGAACGCAGATTTCAGAAAGTATTGGTTGAACCGACTTCGGTTGACGAAACAATTGAAATACTGAACAATATAAAAAGCAGATACGAGGATCACCACAACGTGATATATACTCCCGATGCTATTGAAAGCTGCGTAAAACTGACAGCACGTTATATTTCGGACAGGCATCTGCCCGACAAGGCAATTGATGCACTTGATGAAGCCGGCTCGAGGGTGCATATCTCAAATATTAATGTTCCGGAGCGAATTATTAAACTTGAAGAAAAAATTGAGGTCACCAAAGAGGAAAAAATATCAGCAGTAAAAAGTCAGAATTTTGAACTTGCGGCAAATTTCCGTGACAAGGAAAAAAATCTGATGCAGCTTCTTGAAAAAGAAAAGGAAAAGTGGGAAAAAGAACTTGTCAACCACCGTGAAACCGTGGATGAGGAAAAAGTTGCCGAAGTGGTGGCAATGATGTCGGGCATACCTGTACAGCGTATTGCCCAGGCTGAAGGAAAACGTTTGCTCAACATGGAAGGTGACATAAAATCGAAGGTTATCGGCCAGACCGAGGCAATTCAGAAAATTGTAAAGGCTATTCACCGTAACCGTGCCGGACTGAAAGATCCCAACCGCCCTATCGGCTCATTTATTTTCTTAGGACCCACCGGTGTCGGAAAAACACAGCTGGCAAAGGTTTTGGCAACATACCTTTTCGACAGCCTCGATTCACTTATCAGAATTGACATGAGCGAATATATGGAGAAATTCACCGTTTCAAGACTTGTGGGAGCTCCTCCCGGATATGTTGGCTACGAAGAGGGCGGACAACTTACCGAAAAGGTAAGGCGCAAACCGTATTCCGTTGTTCTGCTTGATGAAATGGAAAAAGCCCATCCCGATGTTTTTCATATTTTGCTACAGCTGCTTGATGAAGGCCGTCTTACCGACAGCCTGGGACGTAACGTGGATTTTAAAAACACCATTATTATAATGACATCTAACATTGGAACACGGCAGCTGAAGGATTTCGGACAGGGTGTGGGATTTGCAGTAAATAAATCGAATGAAGCTGATAATGAACATGCAAAATATGTAATACAAAAAGCATTGAAAAAAGCATTTGCACCGGAATTTCTTAACAGAATCGACGATGTGATAATGTTTAATCAGCTTACCAAAGAGCATATCAATCAGATTATTGATATTGAACTGAAAGAACTTTACAACAGGGTTGAGGCATTAAATTACAAATTAAAGCTGTCACCTGCAGCAAAAGACTTTTTGGCTGAAAAAGGATATGACCCGCAGTTTGGTGCAAGGCCTTTAAAAAGAGCCATTCAAAAATATCTTGAAGACGAAATGGCTGAAATAATCATTAAAGCTTCAATTGCCGAAGAAGATACAATATCCGTAGGATACGATAAAAAGAATGACAAACTGATATTCAAGGTTGTGTCCGGCAAAAAGGAACTGAGTAAAAATTAAGTA
>CAZXTX010000167.1:0-6665 GCA_964643695.1 uncultured Mariniphaga sp.
TTATGTTTTATCAATAAAAATTACCATACTGACCAGATGGTGATTTCTTCAGTCGGTAAAATTGATTTTAAATCACTCGTAAAATTAATTGAAAAATATTTCGGAAATGCCGAAATCAGGCTTAGAAATAACGGGCGTGAAAAATTTGAAAAATATAAACCGTCAAAACTCGTAGTTCAGAAAGACACATTTCAGGCTCACTGTATGATAGGAAATATTGCTTATGACATTATGCATCCAAACAGAATAAGTATGGTGCTGTTGAATAATCTTACGGGCGGGCAGGCAATGAATTCCAGGCTGAACATGACTCTGCGTGAAAAAAAGGGAATGGCATACAATGTTGAATCAGGTTATACTGCTTATTCTGATACCGGCCTGTTTAATGTTTATTTTGGTACCGACCATGAAAATTTTGATAAAGCCGTCTCTTTGGTTTTTAAAGAATTTAAACTGCTTCGTGAAAAAAAACTGGGTATTTTACAACTTAGCAAGGCTCAAAAACAACTGATGGGACAAATTGCAATTTCATCAGAAAACCGTGAAGACTTAATGCTTACAATCGGAAAAAGTTATTTGCTTTTTAATAAAGTTGATACCCTGAAGTCAATTTTTAAAAAGATTGAAGCAATAACTCCTGCCGATATACTTGAAGTGGCAAACGAAGTGCTGGATGAAAAGCAAATGAGCATTCTGGCATACAGATAAATCTTTTTAAAAGCAAAACTAAAGTGGATAAGGAAGTTGAAGATTATATACTGACTCATATTGATACAGAGGATGAGGTTTTAAGTGAGTTAAACCGTGAAACTCATCTCAAAATTTATGGTTCACGAATGATTTCCGGTCATTTGCAGGGACAGCTACTTACTATATTTTCAAAAATGATTAAGCCTGATAAAATTCTTGAAATAGGAACTTTTACGGGATATTCAGCAATTTGTCTGGCAAAAGGACTGATGGATAACGGTAAATTATATACAATTGAAAAGAATGATGAACTGGATGATTTTACCGTGAAATATTTTTCAAAGGCAGGACTTCAGAATAAAATTGTTAAAATCACAGGAAATGCAATTGAAAAAATCCGGTTGCTTAATGAAGTATTCGATCTTGTTTATATTGATGGTGACAAGCGTCAGTACATTGATTATTACAAACTCGTTTTTGAAAAGGTACGCAACGGTGGTTACATTATTGCTGACAATACACTCTGGAATGAAAAAATCATTCAAAAAAGCATTTCACGCAGTGATGGCCAGACCCTTGGTATTATGGAGTTTAATGAGATGATTAAAAATGATTTTCGTATTGAAAAAGTAATTCTGCCGGTTCGTGACGGTATGACAATAATCAGAAAAAAGTAAAAGCTGCTCGAACAGAGCAGCTTTTACTTTTAATTGTCTCAATCTGTTTTACTTCATGGCAGCTTTCATCCCTTCAGATGTTGTGTAATACTTAACTATCATATTGGGTACTTCCCATTCGGGCATACTTCCTTTTACAAGAAATCCCAAATATTTTTCGGCAACCTGCCCGAAATGTGCCTCATGTCCCACCTTATATTTTTCAGGAATATCAATTACCCATAAATTGTTATTTTGTTTTATTAATTTGAGACCCGGGTATTTGGATTGCAAATCCTGATTTACCGTTTTTTCAAGCAGGGCTTCAAATGATTTTGTGTCAGTTTCTGATACCGGCTCCACATATAAAAGCGGTTTGAAATTTTCATCTTTCCCCTGTTTAATTATCAGATTGCTTTTGGTTCCTCTCATAATTGAATAGTGAGTGTCGCCGGTTCCTTCGGGAGCTTCAAAATTCCATATTACAGAAACTTTTGCATGAATTCCTTTTAATTTATAGATGATTTCTCCGTTACTGTAAACTTTCAAAATGCCGTCTTCAACATCTTTCTGAAGAAAATCAGGAAAAACCTCAGATTGTGTACTCTTTTTAAACATCTCCTGTGTAATGTCGGTTGTCCAGCGTTTTCCTGAAACAATTTCAACATCTTCCTTTTTCAGTGTCACTTCCGGGAAAGCTTCCCATTGTATAAGATCAACAAGATGTGTGGTTACGTCCACAATTCCCTCGCCCTGCTGTTTTACATCAAAATACCATGTAGGCCGAATCAGCGGATTTCCTGAAACAAATTTGAAAAAGTGATGTACGCTCTCTTTTGTGATTGCAGGATTTTCCGGTGTTCCTGTCTCTAATGTGCCAAAAACTTCAGGAATCAGTGCCAGTTCACGCTGAAGAATTGTTGTTATTTCATAACGTTCTGTCATTATATCATAAAGCATAACTCCTTTTTCTTCGGCAACTTTAAAGGCCTGTTCAAGTTTTTGAAAATCCTGTGGATTGATAACCATTGGTTTGTCAGCCAGAACATTAATTCCGGCTTCGATAGTTTTTAATATGTAATCTGTTTTTTTTGCATTGTTGCCGGCAGTAACCATTACATTTCCGGGCTTTTCATTAAGCATCCTTTCAAAATAATCTGAACCGGTATATATTTTTGTTTCCCATGAGGTAGGCGAGTCACTCCGGGTATTGTATCCCTCAATCAGTTTGAGGTGCGATTGTAATTCTTTGCCTTCGGGTGCATAAATATGTACAACCGGATCAACCTGCTCAAACATGGTTTTTTGAACCAGAGCTGCATGGAAATGACCCGGATCTAAAGTTATAAGTTTTACTTCTCCTTTTGCTCCGGTAAATACCGGTTTTGATTCCTTAGTTTCCGATTTACTGCCGCCGCCACTGCATGCTGATAAGAGAACAGCTGAAATTAACATAACAATTAAACTTTTTTTCATTTTATATTGGCTTTTAAAATTTACGTTAACGTACACAGTTTGCAAAAATATAACTTTTTTCATGGTTTACCATTAAGTAATAGCATATTATAGTTTGATAGCGGATATAACTTTATTTTTGATCATTCTGTTTCGGTTTTTAATAATAAAGTAAAAAAAACAATCCTGATTTTTTTTCAGGTAAAATTCAAATATCTATATTGTACTAATTTTAAATTGAACCATAAAATATAAATAATATGACACAAAGAAGAGATTTTATTAAAACAAGTTTAGCCGGAACAGCCGGTATTGCCATAGGCGGTCTGGGATTTAGTGCAAAATCGTACGGCTCGATTATTGGTGCCAACGAAAGAATAACCATGGCTGCTATTGGTATCAGAGGACAGGGAGGTACTCATATCAGGATGTGGTCTTCCTTAAAAGATAACCGTAATGTTTTTCTAAAGAGCATTTGCGATGCAGACGAAGATGTTGTTGCAGAACGTGTAAAAGCTGTTCAGGATGCAATGGGGAAAAAGCCTGTAACCGAATGGGATATGCGCCGTATTTTTGATGACAAGGATATTGATGCCGTTTCGTTTGCAACACCAAATCACTGGCATGCGCTTGGAACAATATGGGCATGTCAGGCAGGAAAACATGTTTATGTTGAAAAACCCTCGAATCATAATGTTTTTGAGGGACGGAAAATGATTGAGGCCGCACGTAAATATAACGTCAGGGTGCAGGTGGGATTTCAGAACCGTTCAATAGCCAATGTAATTGAAGCGATGAAGTTTTTGCATGAAGGCGGGATAGGTGATGTATATATGGCTAAAGGACTTTGTTACAAGCCACGCGACTCTTTTGGTATTGCAGCTGACAGCATGCCTCCCAAAAACCTGCATTACGATATGTGGTTGGGACCTGTACAATGGCGGCCATACAATGAGAAAAAAGGACATTACAACTGGCACTGGTTTTGGGATACCGGTAACGGTGATACCGGAAATCAGGGGCCTCATCAGTTTGATATTGCCCGATGGGGACTTAATAAAGATGAGCATCCGGAAAAAATATACAGTACCGGTGGTATTTATGGAATTAATCCGAAGGAGTGTGCTCAGGAAACACCAAATACCCAGACATCACTATTCACATATAAAGATGGGAAAGTGCTTGAGTTTGAAACACGAGGCAGATTTACGCATGGTGAATCAAGTCTTGATATTAAAATCGGTAATATGTTTTATGGAACCGAAGGCTATCTGGAGCTTAACGGAAGTACATGGAAAGCATTCAGAGAAAGAGAAAAAGAGCCTTTTGCAGGTTCGGCAAAAGCATCATCCGAAACACCGAAAGACCCGACTTTTATGGCACCCCCCGGAGGGACGGAACATTATGCCAATTTTATTGATGCAATCAGGTCAGGAAATGATTATGACTTGAATTGTGATGTGAATGAAGGTGTTTATTCTTCAGCCCTGCCTATTCTTGCCAATATTTCGTACAGGTTAAAAAGAGAGCTGATTTTTAAAAGCAGCTATGAAAAGTTTGCCAATGATAATGAGGCTGATATGATGCTTTCCAGAAATTACAGAAAACCGTATGTGGTAAGTGAGGAAGTTTAAAACAATCCGGTATTTTTTAAAACAGTTGAAATTTTGCATACAGGATAAATAAAGAAAAACCCCGGAGCCTCTGCACCGGGGTTAAAACTAAACCTAACTAAACCAAACTTATGAAAAAACAGCAAATTGCTAAAAATTTTCTGTTGTTATGAACGTTATAATTGTTTACATGTTATTTTAAAGATAACAAATAATATGCCAAAAATTTACAAAATAAAAGTAAATTTTTAAAGTTTGGTATTTATTTTTTGTAATGAAAAATAAAATTAAACTATCAGGTCTTAAACTTATGCATGCCAATACAATCAGTAAAAAATAAATATCTTTGTGAAATCTTAACTGAACCGGCAGATATAAACAACAGAAGGAAAATAGTTTATGAAGAGCATTCGCAATTTTTGTATTATTGCACATATTGATCACGGAAAAAGCACCCTTGCAGACAGGTTACTGGTTCATACCAATACAATTGGTGACAGGGAAATGCGCAATCAGGTGCTTGACAGTATGGATTTGGAGCAGGAGAGGGGTATCACTATTAAAAGTCATGCCATTCAGATGGATTATGAGAACAATGGAATAACTTATAATTTAAATCTTATTGATACTCCCGGGCATGTTGATTTTTCATATGAAGTTTCCCGTTCAATTGCCGCTTGTGAGGGTGCACTTCTGATAATTGATGCAACACAGGGGATACAGGCACAAACAATATCCAATCTGTATCTTGCCCTTGAACACGATTTGGAAATTATTCCGATTCTCAATAAAATGGATTTGCCAAATGCCAATCCTGAAATGGTGGAAGACCAGATTATTGACTTAATTGGCTGTAAACGCAGCGAAATAATTCATGCCAGCGGTAAAACCGGAATGGGTGTTGAGGAAATATTAAACAGGATAATTGATAAGATACCACCTCCCGCCGGAAATTCTGATGCACCGCTTCAGGCACTTATTTTCGATTCTGTTTTTAACTCATTCCGTGGTGTAATCGCGTATTTTAAAATTGTTAACGGGCAGATTAAAACCAAAGATCTTGTAAAATTTGTTGCAACCGACAAACAGTATGATGCCGATGAAATAGGAATTCTCAAACTTGGTCTGGTTCCGAAAGATTCTCTGTCGGCAGGTGATGTGGGCTATATAATTTCAGGTATAAAAACTGCCAGAGAGGTAAAAGTTGGTGATACGATAACGCATGTTGAACGTCCATGCGATAAAGCCATTGAAGGTTTTGAAGAGGTAAAGCCAATGGTTTTTGCAGGTATTTATCCGGTTGATGCCGATGATTATGAAGATTTGCGAAATGCAATGGAAAAACTTCAGCTAAACGATGCATCATTAACTTTTGAACCTGAGTCATCAGCAGCTTTGGGCTTTGGATTCCGGTGCGGTTTTTTGGGATTGCTGCACATGGAAATTATTCAGGAAAGGCTTGAGCGTGAATATGATATGAATGTTATTACAACGGTTCCGAACGTTTCGTATCAGGTTCACTTAACCAACGGAAGTATGATTGAAGTTTACAATCCTTCAGGTTTACCCGGGCAGAATGTTGTCAGCACTATTGATGAACCGTATATAAATGCAAGTATAATTACAACTTCTGAGTATATTGGTTCGGTAATGAATCTTTGTCTTGAAAAAAGAGGCACATTAAAAAATCAAAGCTACCTTACTGCTGAACGGGCAGAACTGGTTTTTGACCTTCCACTTGGTGAAATCGTTTTTGACTTTTACGATAAGCTAAAAAGTATTTCCCGTGGCTATGCATCTTTCGATTATCATATGAGCGGTTACAAACCTGCAAAACTGGTTCGGCTGGATATACTGCTGAACGGTGAAATGGTGGATGCCCTTTCAACATTAACACATTTTGACAATGCTTACCCGTTTGGACGCAGGATGTGCGAAAAGTTAAGAGAACTTATTCCGCGTCAGCAGTTTGATATTGCCATTCAGGCAGCAATCGGTTCAAAAATAATTGCACGTGAAACCGTTAAGGCTTTACGAAAAGACGTTACTGCCAAATGTTATGGCGGTGATATTTCACGAAAACGCAAACTGCTTGAAAAACAGAAAAAAGGTAAAAAACGGATGAAACAGGTGGGAAATGTAGAAGTTCCCCAAAATGCCTTTCTTGCAGTTTTAAAGCTTGACTGACAATTGCTTTACGAGAAATATTTGTTTCATTTTGCCTGTTACACTATCAGTTTGTAGCCTTTTC
>CAZXTX010000168.1:0-6624 GCA_964643695.1 uncultured Mariniphaga sp.
ATTGGTATAACCGACTTTGCCCAGGGTGAACTGGGTGATATTGTTTTTGTTGAAATTGAAACTGAAGGTGAACAACTCGATAAGGGCGAGACCTTTGGCACTGTTGAAGCCGTAAAAACAGTTTCAGACCTGTTTATGCCGGTTGGAGGAGAGGTAATTGAATTTAACGGGGTTCTTGAAGATGAACCGGAACTGATAAACAAAGACCCGTATGGAAAAGGTTGGCTGATAAAAGTGAAAATTAACGACTTGTCAGAGCTTGACACTCTTCTCTCCGCAGAAGATTATCAGAAAATGATTGAAGCTTAATAACTGATTAAAAATCATAAGCAATTCCTTTCGGTAATTTTTCAGTTTTAAGTTTCATCCATTCGCCATTTATTTTTATTACAACAATGTGATTGTCACTGTCGTAAAAAATGGTGCCGTTGCCCGAGTCTTTTAATTCTTTGAAATTAACGTATCTGGCACTTTCTTCCGCATTTTGTTCATCGTCTCCGGCAGGTTTTTCCGTGCGCAAATCATTTTTTCCGATATTCCCGAGAGTAAAGGCATTTGTAAGTTTCAGTGAACCATAAAAAACTGCCTTGTCGCGGCTGAAAAGGAAGGAATGATGTTTTACATCCGAACCAATTCTAAACCAGTTGTATGCTTCTTCCGAATGGTTATACACTGTTCCGTAATAATATAACTCTGCCACCGGCTTGTCTATTTCTATATGCTTATTAACCAGCATGGTTATTCTCGATTTATCATCGCTGGCATAACCTTCAAAAACATGAAATCCCCACCGTTTTTTATTAATTTCAGATTTATTGCCTCTTACCTGAATCATGTAGGGAGTGCTAAGTATTCCGTTTACAGTGGAATACATGGGTGTAAGTTCAGGATTAAATCCGAAATTATACCCTCTTATCTTCCAGTTGGCCCATGTAGTATCAATATCAGAATACAGTTCTATTCTGTTAAATTTTGAATTTTCCGAACCCGGAATCAGCCGTAAATAATTATTATTAAAAACTTCTGGAAAGTTTTCCTGAGCATGTGTAATAATAAATATTCCACAAAAGAATACGGATAATACAATTTTTAAAAATGGCTTGCTGTGTTTCATTTTGTAATGTTTTAGCTATACTGATATTTAAATCTGGTTTATATGAAAAAAAGGTTACTGTTTCCGGTAACCTTTCTATGGGTGGCTGATGGGATTTGAACCCACGACCCCTGGAACCACAATCCAGTGCTCTAACCAACTGAGCTACAGCCACCATCTGTTTAAGCGGTGCAAATATAGCATTTTCTTTTTTTATTTCTTTAAAAAGTTACTGAAGGCAGTGATTTTTTCAGTTTAACTTCTATTTTGGATAAAACATTAATTTAATGTTTGAAAAACATGTACGATTGTCTGCTATGGCGAGGTTTTGTGGAATATGCTGCCGGATGGTACGGTACTCTCATGAAATGTGGCAATACATCTGAAAAGGCAGGATTTAAATTTCCTGATTATAAACAGTGCCGGAATATTCAGCGGCTGATATTGAAAAGCTGATAAAACCGGCAGGCGGTTTTAAAAGTTAAGAATCTCTTTCAAATTTTTATATCCCGTTTTACTCACTTTTAATCTGGTTTTATCGTGCAGAATTACAATGTACGACTCTTTTTCGTACTGCTGAATTTCATTAATCTCTTCAATTCTGACTATGTGTGAGCGGTGAATACGAACAAAATTTGTGGGATTAAGGTTGTTTTCAAGCCTTTTCATTGTTTTTTGTTTAATAAAACGGCCTTCGCGCGTGTAAATCATCACATAATCATCCATCGCCTCAATATACCGGATTTGGTCAACAGGAATTATGTGTATTTTATTTCTGTCCTTAACCACAATACGCTCAAGAAAATCCTCCCGCGGAAAGTTAATTATTTTATTGGTTATTTCTGAACTTCTGCCCTGGGTATCAATTCGTTCGGCTACTTTTGCAATTGCTTCTGACAGCCTCTCTTTTGAGTAGGGCTTCAGCAGATAATCGGCTGCATTGTATTCAAACGCCTTTAGTGCAAACTGGTCGTATGCCGTGGCAAAAATAATATGTGGTTTGTGTTCAATAAGCTCAAGCATCTCAAAACCGTTGATTTTTGGCATCTGAATATCTAAAAAAACCAAATCGGGCTTTTGCTCATTAATCACTTTTACACCTTCAAAACCGTTTTCACATTCAGCAATCAGCTCAATATTTTCGGAATCTCTCAGGAATGATTTTAACAGGTTTCTGGCCAGCTCTTCATCTTCAACAATTACGGTTCTTATTTTTTTAGTCATGTTGCTTTATTTTGCGGTATGGCCAAAGTTACTTTAAATTTTTTTCTGTTATCCTCCACTTTCATCAGCGTCGGGTTATTATATATTATTTGCAGCCTGTCCCTGATATTGCGCAGCCCGATGCCTTCCCCCTTTTTACTTATGGAGTCGGGATCATAATTGTTGGTAATAGTAATTTCCAGCACATCATCCTTCAATCTGCCTCTGGTAACAATGTCAACCGGTTCCACAGCTTCATAAACACCGTATTTAATTGCATTTTCGTACAGCGGCTGAAGTATCATGTTTGGAATCATTGCATTCATACAGTTTTTATCAATTTTAAAAACAGGGTTCAGCTTATCGCCAAATCTTACTTTTTCAATCTGAAGATAGAGTTTGTTATTGTTTAACTCTTCACTGAACGTTACTTTTTCAATCTGTTCGTGTTTAAGCGAGTAACGCATCAGTGATGAAAGATTTATAACCATCTCCTGAGCTTTTGCAGGGTCGGTCATTGTAAGTGACGAAATACTGTTCAGACTGTTAAACAGAAAGTGCGGATTTATCTGTGATTTCAGTGCATGCAGTTCTGCTTCCTTAACCAGCGAAATAAGTTTTCCTTCGTTGCGCAGTTTTTCCTTAAATCCCTGATAGTAGTTAACCGCATAAAAAAAGATAACATAGGTAATATAGAGCATATAACCGCCAAAAATGTGCATAACCAGATTGGTTTCAATCCACTGTGCCGGGTAGGGATGGAACAGTTTTATAATAACCATGCCGATGTAAATCCAGATGAATATGATTATGGTTGCGCCAATCAGGTGAAACAATACAATTTTTAACGGTGAATTATTTTCAATTGTGCTGTACTTTATAACATACCAGATTGAGAGTCCTATTATGGAGAATGTGAACGGGAAAGCCATTCTTTCGGTAAAGGCTATTTCGGGCGAAAAATCGTAAGCAAGCCATTTAACCAAAATACTGCCTGTTAAAACGATTGTCCAAACCAATATGTAATATACAACAAGGCGGCGGTTAGAAAAAAAGGGGTGTTTAAAATCCATTCCGGTTAATATTTTATCTCAACACCGCCAAAAGCACTGAACCCTTTAATTACGAGTGTTTTTGAGGGGTCGTGATTGTTTTCGACAACAGACTGCCCCCGTTTATCGGTAAAGGCACCCAAAATGGTTGTAACCTCGTTTTTAACAGTCCAGTCGGGTGGTACTTTAAAGCCGCTTCCGCCAAAAACGCAGGCACAGTCCACAACTGCACCATTCTCGGAAAGGACGGTTTGCCTGAAATCATATTCTGCACCCCCGAAAACAGTAGTAATTTTACCTCCGACAAAATTTTTTGAACTGATAAGAATTTCCCTGCCGCCAAAAATCACAAGGTCATCAAAATAGTCAACTCCCAGCTCCGAAGGTTCAATAAAAATGTTCTTTTTACGGTTTCGCCGGTTGAACAGCATTGCCGCACCTATAAGAATCAAAAGAATGGGCCACCCGATTTGCCGGAGGAAGTACGGAAAAACAATCAGTTCATCCAAAAGAAAAAAACTTCCAAAGATTATTAAGATAGTACCGGCGATACGGTTACCTGCAATAAATGAAAAAATTCCTATTGCGATAATCAGCATTTGCCACGAAATAAGAATACTTGTTATTGTACCTGGTATGAGATTCAGTTTTATAAGAATCCAGATTACACCAATAACAATAAGAAAAATTCCGAAAAATGCTCTCTTGCTTGTTAATTCCTTTTCATTCATTTTTTTCTGTTTAAAACAGGTAAAGCTAAAAAATAAAGAGTTGTAAAAGCAGTTGATTTTCGGTTAATATATGGAATGAATCGGTAAATGATTTCCCGGAATACAATCCGAATGCCTTTTAATTTAGCCGGTTACTTTTAAATTTGGTTTTTGGACCATGAATCGCGAAGCTGTACCGTTCGGTTAAATACCGGTTTTTCCGTTGTTGAATCATAATCAACATTAAAATAACCGAGCCTCTCAAACTGAAAATGGTCTGACGGTTTTGCCTGCAGAACAAAAGGTTCAAGATAACATTCATCCAAAATTTGCAGTGAACCGGGATTTAAAAACTCTTTAAAATCAACGTCTTTATATCCAACCGGGTTTTCATCGCTGAACAGCCTGTCATAAAGCCTTACTTCCGATTTTACCGCATGTTTTGCCGAAACCCAGTGCAGGGTTGCCTTTACTTTTCTGCCGTCGGGTGAATCGCCGCCTTTCGTTGCCGGGTCGTATGTGCAGAGCAGTTCGGTAATTTCACCGTTTTCATCTTTAATTACATCAGTGCAGGTGATGAAATATGCGTAGCGAAGCCTTACTTCGCGGCCCGGTGCAAGCCGGAAAAATTTTCGTGGAGGGTCTTCCATAAAGTCATCGCGTTCAATGTAAATTTCTCTCGAAAACGGAACTTTTCGCGTTCCCATGCTTTCATCTTCGGGATTGTTTACGGCATCCAATTCCTCCTCTTTTTCTTCAGGATAATTTGTGATTGTCACTTTCAGCGGATTGAGCACTCCCATAACTCTTTGTGCGGCTTTGTTAAGATGTTCCCTGACGCTGTATTCCAAAAGCGAAACATCAATAATTCCGTCAACCTTGGTTACCCCTACGCGCTCCGAAAAGTTCCTGATTGACTCGGGTGTATATCCTCTCCTGCGCAATCCTGAAATTGTTGGCATCCGCGGGTCGTCCCATCCGTTAACGTAGCCTTCTTTTACCAGTTCCAAAAGCCGCCGTTTGCTCATAACGGTATAGCTCAGGTTGAGCCTTGCAAATTCAATCTGCCGCGGACGGTAATCCGAATCCATAAGCTGGTCAATAAACCAGTCGTAGAGCGGGCGGTGCACCTCAAATTCCAGAGTGCAGATGGAATGTGTGATTCCTTCCCAGTAATCGCACTGTCCGTGTGCAAAGTCGTACATCGGATAGATGCACCATTTGTCGCCGGTGCGGTGATGATCGGTTTTCATTATCCGGTAAATAATCGGGTCGCGCATGTGCATATTCGGCGAAGTCATGTCAACCTTTGCACGCAAAACGCATGAACCCTCTTCAAATTCACCGGCAGTCATTTTTCTGAACAAATCAAGGTTTTCCTCAGGTGTTCTGTTTCTGTACGGACTTTCAGTACCGGGACGGGTGGGGGTTCCCTTTTGCTGACTTATTGTTTCAGCATCCTGATCGTCAACATAAGCCTTGCCCTCCTTTATGAGTTTTACTGCAAAGTCATGTAAATTTTGAAAATAATCGGAAGCATAATAGAGTCTGTCTTCCCAGTCGAATCCGAGCCAGCGCACATCTTCCATAATTGACTCCACATATTCAACTTCCTCTTTTTCCGGATTTGTATCGTCAAATCTGAGATTGCATTTGCCGCCATACTTTTCAGCAATGCCAAAATTCAGGCAAATGGATTTTGCATGTCCTATATGCAGATACCCGTTTGGTTCCGGGGGAAATCTGGTGTGAACCCTTCCGTCATTTTTACCCTCTTTGAGGTCGTTGTCAATTTGCAGATGAATGAAATTCGTTTTTTTTGCAGGTTCAATATTCTTATTTTCAGTCATTTTCTTAAAAATTTACCGCTGATTTTCAAAGCATGCAAAATTAACAAAAGGTTTGTCAGTATGACTAAACTGCCTGTTGTTTATCGGTATTAATCACTTATTTTTAATTTCGTCCGAAAAAAATATGGTAAAAATTGCAATTGAGGGAATGCGTTTTTATGCGTGGCACGGTTATTTTGAATCGGAGCAGATTGTGGGAAACGATTTTATTGTTGATGTTGAAATGGAAACCGACTGCAAAAAAGCTGCACTTTCAGACAATCTGGAAGATGCACTGAATTATCAGGCTGTTTACGATTTGGTAAAAAAGGAAATGCAGATAAAATCCCGTTTGCTGGAAAATGTGGTCAAAAGGATTCTGAATGCAATTTCGGAGCAGTTTCCTTCGGTAAAAAGTGCCGGTGTGAAAGTTTCAAAGCTCAATCCGCCAATGGGCGGACAGGTTGAAAAAGCAAGCGTTACCCTTGGTTTTTAAAAATGTTTTTGCCGGTGTATGGGAATAACTGCAATTTTTCATACATTTGCAGTCCGAATTTAAAAACGGTTCCTTGGCCGAGTGGCTAGGCAGCGGTCTGCAAAACCGCGTACGGCGGTTCGAATCCGCCAGGGACCTCAAAAGCTGAAAGCCTCTGTAAAGTTTACAAGGGCTTTTGTTTTAAAGAACTATTCGGGCAGCGGGACAAATCCCGCTTCGCCCGGAATTGACGGAAACTTCT
>CAZXTX010000169.1:0-6617 GCA_964643695.1 uncultured Mariniphaga sp.
GCATTTTCAGCCGTCGCCGCCTCCGACATCAAAGATTTGTTTGAAGGGATTTATAGGGCTTGTGAGGAGTACGGAAGTTAAATGGTAGTTCCATGAAAACTTACATTTAACAAACTACATTTTAAGTTGTTTTTTCCTCATGAAATGTTTTTCATTATAAATGTCACGTAATAACTACTTACTGACTCTGACATAACTTTATCGCTGAGGGAGATTCTCTTTGTGGGCAATATCGTTGCAATAATCTATTATTTTCTTGTACAATTTTGCATCGGTAGGAAAAGTTGTGTTGTTTTCCTAAACTGTTGTATCAGATATACAAAATCAGATGTTTTATCTTTTACATCATGAATATCAACACTGTGAGCAAATATTTTTTCAATGCCTTCCTTACCTATACGATCTCTAAAATGAGAATAACTGCTCGGATCACCAGGATATTTATGATTAAAAAACTGCTCCCCTTAAAAATATTGAAAATAAGGATTGCTTACCCAAACCAATGGTAATGCGTCATCACCAAGATTATAAAGGTGTTTTAATATCAGGCATCCAATCATAAAACGAATTGGTAAAGCCGGACGGCCAACATCGGAATAATAAACTGAAAACTCTTTTTCAAAATGTTTCCAGTCAATTTTTTGAGAAAGTAATACTAGCTCATGATTAAGATTGATAAAATCAATAAGCATGGGTCTAAACAATTCTCTCTGTTTTTGTGGATTTTTTCCTATCATATTTTGCAAACTTTTATATGTTAAAGATAACAAATCTTGCAATCACAAACAATGAAAAGCTAATATATATTACTGACAATCAGCCCTGTTCTACACATTTAAGGAGCAACTATTTAATATTGAAGAAATAATTGAAAATAACCAAATTTATAAAACAGCATAAGTCGAACTCACGTTAGGTATAATAAAACAGGCTGTCACGACAACTATAAAAATGTTTACCAAAGTAACCTGTGGATTATTCTGTTTTTACTCAGTACTTTAATGCAACACTCCAGATTGTCTTTTATCGTATCGCACTCGATTACTGAATTGCCAACATCAATACACCTTCAAACACCTGTTCATCAAGCATTAGCAATATCTTCGTACACATCTAGCTTTTCTTATGTTTTTATTGATATCCAACTTTCTGACATTAGTTTTTTGCCAAAGCCTTGTTCATAATAGTGGATTAATGCTATTTGTTGTTTTTCTGTCATCTGTTTTTATATTATTATGGTTAAAAAACCACAAGTAAAACTAAAACTGCAACAGTGGAGTCAGCTTGCTCCAGATTATCTAATACCGTGAAAAATGTGTTTTTCTAAATTTTAAACTACTTTTTACTTACGTAAATCTTTCCTAATTCATATCGTCTTGAATCATCTTCATTGTTATATGGCAACTCACAAACAGGAGTACCATCTTCTAATCCTACTGATACAAAGACATGGTATTCACCATCAGGAAATGAACTGGGAAGAGTAATTGTAATCGCACTACTTAAAATTGGACCATAAGTTGATTTTGGACCAGGCTCAAGACTTCGAACATTGAAACTCCTGTTAACACCTTGTGCAACAATAGAGTTGTTTTTGTCTTTTAATGTAATAGTTACATATCCACCATTATAACATGGTGCTACACCTGCATTTCGCCATTTGGTTATAAAAAATACTCTACGACCTGTAGATACGTCACGAAGCCATGAAGTTTCAGTTAATTGCAATCGATATCCCATACGCAAATTAGCAGCAGTTATACACTCTTGACGTTCTCTCCAAAAATCATCTGGCCAACCATGTACAGATACCCAACTTGCATGGTATTCTTCTATGGTAGCAAGAAGTGCTTCATCACTCCAACCAATATTCCATGGATTTAATTTATTTGTAATATTATGGTAATGACAGGTTTCCAAGATTGTAGGTACATTAGGCCAGAATAGATCAAAAGAAACACCAGTAGGAAACATTTCATGATGCCACATAACACTATCGTCACGAATTGTCAACCCATGCTGACGTGCATATTCACAAACTGAAGATCCGAAATCATCATTAACAACTAAAAGACTTTTCTTAAAATGTTTTAAATGCATATCAATATGTTTTATACGAACACTATCATCAATGTTTCCATGGCCTTCACCCCAAATTCCAATTGTACCAACATCAATATATGCTACATATGGCTTACCATCATATTTAGCAGCGAAAGCGGCCAGAAAATTGTCGAGTGCTTCTAGAAAAACAGGATTGTCCGGATCGTATCCTGTTCCAATCCAATCAGGTGTAGCACCATCATAACCTTCAAGAGCAGTTATGCGGAAACAAATTTTTTTCCCAGCTGCAATCCAGTATTTTGCAGACCTATCTATCATATCCCAATTATATTGTCCTTTTTCCGGTTCTAAATGCCCCCAAGCAATTCTATAATAAACTGTTGTCATACCAGGCCAATAATTAAATGTTTCATCATCAGAGTTGCGAGTTCCATAATTATTTGGACTATTATCATATTTGTAGTAATACCATCCCATATCAGGATTATTAAGACCTTTACCATTATCAATTGGATAAATTACAGTCCTAGTGGGGATAAGGTTGGGATTTAGTTTACAACTTGTTTTATTAGTAAAGGAGCAATTTAATATCACTAATGATATTACTAAAAAGTTTGCAACTAACATTTTTTGATTGTTTTTTAAAATAAAGTTTTTCATTTATGAGTCATTTAAAAATTTGTACTAATTATATGTTATAATAGCTTGTTGTTTTAACTTAGTATTAAGTTTTTAATAAACATTAAATTCCATCAAGCTCCAATTTTGCCCACAAATTACTGTATGACAGGTCAACTGCCGTTTTTAAATCCTGACTTGCCTGTTTTGCTTTGTTCATTCCTTTCAAGCCAAGTCCTCGTATTGTATGATATCTGGATTTCCTGACATTTTCTGCCTCACGTTCCCCGAAAATTACACCCACTTCCGAAATATCAGATTTTTTAAGCTGTTGATTAGCCTCTTCAATCATGGATTCAAAAACTTTTTTAGCATTGTTGTTATCACCAAGTTCGGCATAGCTGAGTCCCTGATAATAATTCATTATATTTATACGCCGGGTTTCTCTTACGGCTGACTTTTTAAAAAACTCATCAGCTTTGACTTTGTTACCGAGTGCCTTGTATGCTAAACCTGTATAATAGTTAACCTGAATATCCCTGCTTCCAAACTGGGCACTACCTGCTTCTTCATCGGGCAGCTGTGCTGCCAGAAAATATTCAAGTGCTTTTTCATAATCTTTTTTATCAAGATGCTGTTTTCCTATCATCAATTGGGCATTAATTGATATTTCCCTGACTTTGGAAGACCCCTCACGATAGGTAAACTCAACTCCTTCAAGATATTCCACCGCCTTATCTGCCTGTCCGGCAAGAGTAAGAACTTCAATCTGACGGATAAATGAATCGTCTCTGTGTTTAACAACTTCATTCTGCCCTTCAAAAAGTTTATATCTTTTTTCAATCGGGGAATTGCTCAGTTCATACAAAGCATCCAGTTCCGAATAGAAAATAGCTTCTTCCTTTGTAAGGTCAAGCGCCTTTTCGTAATGAATTATTGCTTCCGGAATATCCTTATAAAAACGGTAATAACCCCACCCGATATTTCTGTGGGCAACTGCAAGATCAGGATTGTGTTCAACCGCCTTTTTCCAGTTCCCAATTGCATATTCGGGTTGTTTCTCATAAAGAATATTGCCAATATAGTAATAAGCTTTTCCGTCTGACGGATTTAAACTTAAAGCTGCTTTTAGTGCCTCAACAGTTTCAAAACGATGTGGAAAAATATTGTCAACTGATTGTTTTGCTGCATTTTTAAAATATGCAAGTGCCGTTTCGTTGTCGTTCTTCTTAGAATAAATATATCCGAGATAGTAATCAAATATCGGATTATCTCCATTGTAACTATTCATAATCTGTTCAGCTTCGTCTAACAATCCGTCGCTTAAATAGCCAACTGCAAGTTCCAGATAGTTCTCATTAAAATCACGCATCTCACGTTTCAGCTTCAAAAGTATATTTTCTGCAACAGTTTTATTACCCTGGCCTTTGGCAATAAGATATAATTCATTTTGCAATCTGAAATCAAGCGGATCAGATTTAACTATCTGTTTCAACACATCAGACGCTTCATCATATCTCCCAAGTTTTCTCAGAATTGAAGCTTTAAGCGCTGCTGCACGGTTATTACGTAAATTTGTTGATAACGATTCATCAATCTGATACAAAGCCTTCACATAATCATTTTGATACATTGATATTTGTGCAAGCTGAAAATAGGCGGCAGAATGGTAGGCATAGTCCCATGTTGCACGATAAAGTGTATCGGCAGCTTCTTCGTACAATCCCAGATATTTCAAAGTAAGTCCCTGCAGATACAGCGGTTCGCAGTCAGACGGGCGTGTGTAATCCACTGTCAGTCTTTTGGCTGCCCTTGCCAGGTACGTTCTGGCTTTTGTAAAATCACCGTTTTTCAGATAATGATTTCCAACTGCCGTGTTTGTTCTGATATCGCCCGGGTCACGCCTCAAAGCCTCATTGTACCAGTCCATTTCATCATATCTGGGTGCGTAAAACTGTTCCACTCTTTTTCCGGTCAGATAAACTTCTTCAATCGTTTCTAATTCTTCCGGGGATGGATACCCCTGCCATGGTTCGGGCAGTTCCTCAACGGGGTCATATACTTTAGGCCTGTATTCAACAAGAACTTCATTAGTTTCGGTATTTACAAGTTTTGTAAAAAGTTCTTGCTCTTCAAAGTCCTTATCTGTATGAATTGTTTCAGCAAAAGGGCTTTCAGGCGAAATATGAATTTTCTTTTCAAAGATTACATCTCCGTTTTGTTCGAGAACAACCTTTGCATTTTCCACTTTCTGAGTTGAATAATACCCCAGAAAAACTGAATTTCCGCCTCTTTTTTCAAGATTTACCGCACCGTTCAGATTTGCATATTTAAATCCCTGAATACCTTTAACCGGATACCAGTAGTGTTCCCATTTTTTAACTTCGTATGGTCTAATCCAGCTGTAATCGGGCTGATTATCGGAATATGCGCCAACCATTAACTCTACATACGGCCCGTCCTCTTCTGTAAGCCTGGCTTCTGTTGCCTGTCCGCGCGGCCCGGAACCCCATTCCCAGAGTTTTGCTCCTCTTACCACATTATGGTCACCAATATGCACTGTTCCGGTATTTCTGCCATGATCATAGCCTCCCATAAAATCCTCCTGAAGTTCGTGTACAAAAAATGAGTTGGATTCACGGGTGTTTCTCCACCAGCTTATATCAACTCCTTCCGTAAAATCAGATCCTCTGAAAACTTCAGTGGAAACAGGCCACCTTGTGAAATCGGTTTTGGAATGAAATGTAGCTATCTGTGCACTTGGCGGAAATATTGTCTGATAATTCTCATTGGTGTGAGTTGCTACATTTGCCCAGTATAAAAATGAATGAGTAAAAGGGGATGCGTTATGAATACGCCCTTCTGCCTTAAAATATGATTTCCCTGGGAATACTGTAATTCCTACTGTCCATCTCATTCTGTGCCTTGGCTCATATTCGGCAACCCATATTGTTTTGCTGCCGTCATCATTTTCAATGGTTGTGTAGTCAAGCGGTAAAAAGGTGGATGCCCTGTGATGATGCAAAACACACCATTCAATTCCACCTGAAACCCATGCACCGGTCATGCCGATATTTGATGGTTTCACCACATTGTTCTTATAAATAAAATTGTAGTCAACCGTTTTATCCCTGGCATAATAAAGCTTACCCCCTATGTCGGGAGTTACTGCCAGTTCTATGTATTCATTTTCCAAAAAAACGTGTTTCCATTCTTTTACAATCCTTTCATGGGTGTACTGATCATTCATTTTCAAAGGATAGTAATGCCTTGATGCCCCCTGAAATGCTTCATCCCTGAAAAAAATAGGATTTTTTTCAGGTGTTGCAACACTCCATGTGGGAAGTTTCACCTGTTTTTCAGTTAATGTAACTTTTTGTGCCAAAGTTGAACCGCAAATAAAAACCAATAATAAAAACAGCAGATTTTTCATCATTATTAATTTGTTTTAAATTTCAAAATATTTTTTTCATTAAATAACAGCATAAATCCAAACATCAGTATCACAGAAGCCAAAGTAGTTATAAGCCATATTGCGTTCCAGTTGTAGCCGGCTGCAGTTTTATAGTGGTGAATCAGTCTCGCACACAAAAAGTTGCCTACAAGCAGTCCTGCACCAAATGTTATTAGAAAAATGAAGCCCTGTGCCTGCGATTTTAGTTCTGCAGGTGCTTTTTTGTCAATATAAATCTGGCCGCCAACATAGAAGAATCCAAAAATAAGGCCGTGAATTAAAATTCCGATATAGTACATCCACGATTGTGAAACGGCACCTCCGGTGTAAAATGCAAGATATCGCACTGAAAGTGCAACAAGGCCCAAAGTCATGGTTTTGCGCAATCCAAATTTTTTGATTGCCAGAGGAACCAGCAGCAAAAAGCCCATTTCAGCTAAAACTCCCCAGTTTATTGTAATTGAAATGTATTTGGTGTTGA
>CAZXTX010000170.1:0-5102 GCA_964643695.1 uncultured Mariniphaga sp.
TTAAAGTTGTTACATCACAAACAAATAGTTTGTCTTCTAATGTGGTTTTTGAAACCGGATATGAAGAAGGAAATAAGGATATCTGGGATGATTACGACGGCAACCCTGACTGGGAGAATGAAATTATTTCTGATCCCGGCCCGTTTAACAAATCTGGTAATCATGTGATTCGCCTTAAAACAACGGTTGGAGAAAGGAGTGGATCAGATATGATTAAGGTGTTGCCGGGTGAGTATGATAGCCTTTATGTAAGATGGTACATAAAATATGAGAAGAATTTCGATTTCACTGCACATAACCATGGTGGCGGACTTTTTGGAGGTGACCGCAATTATTTGGGAATGTCGGATAATCGGCCAAAAGGTAATGATTTCATATATTGTTCCATGGAATATAATACCGAACATACAATTCCCCAAATATATATGTATTACAGGGGTATGTATCAGGATTGTGCAAATCCCAATGGTGCTTGCTGGGGAGATCATTTTCCCTGTTTAGAAGGATCTGTTTATTGTACAAATCCCAATCACTTGAATACTCCCATTCCCCCAAAATTAGAAGCTGATAGATGGTATTGTATTGAAATGTTTGTGAAAATGGGAAAACCTTCAACAGACGGAAAGGGGAGTGACGGCGAAGTTGCAATGTGGGTGAATGGTGAGAATTATGGTCACTGGAAAAATCTTTGGATGCGAACTGTCGGTAGTCTTAAGCTTAATCTTCTGAATATTTCCTTATTTCAGCATAATGGTGCAAAAAGTAATGCATTTGTATTATATGATGATATAGTTGTTTCTGAAACACGCATTGGTTGTATTCCGGTGAGTACCGGTTACGAAAATATACCTGTTCAAACGGATGAGCCATATATTTTTCCCAATCCGGCACAATCATCTTTAACTGTTAAATTAACTGATGATGAACCATATTCCATAACTATGCTGGATAATACAGGTACTCAAAAAGGTACGTGGAGTTTATTCGGAAAAAGTATGCATACTATAAACCTGCCTTCATTACCGGGCGGATTATATTTTGTCACAATTCAGAATAAATTAAATTCCGAAAAAATTTATTACAAAAAAATTATTTTGCAATAAACAAAATCAAACAACTTCGGAATTATTAAATATTGAGTGATTAATCCTCTAAAATTGTTTGAAGTGGATGAAGTAATCTTTATAAAACTCTGAAATATATTTTTTATTCATTGAAGAATTGATTTTTTTTAGAGAAAATGAAAAATATAAGTTTTAAGGGGTGATTATTTATAAAGTATCATAAATTAGCTGTCTCATATTTGATTGCGACGGCTAATTTGTTTTTCATGTTATTTCAATTTTATATTATAACAGTACTGTTTTGTCTGATATAATTTTAAAAATATAGTCACGAGAAAAAGGTACACAAACAAGATGAATCCACTTTATTAATTTGAATGATAATGTTTTACAGGAAAATACTTTTTTTGATTGCGTTTGTTTTTATTTGTTTTTTAAATAAAAATATGTTTGGCCAGAGCCTTGATCCGAATCTGCTGAGTTATATAAATGAGAACGGTGAGAGAGTTCCTGTAAAAACATTGTATGAATGGGATAAAAAGCGAAACCAGATTCTGGATAGTTTGCAGGCTTTGTTCGGAAAGTTCCCCGGTAATCCCAATATGCCCCCTTTTTATTCAGATTTGCCCGAATTACCTCCCTTTAACACTCAATATATTGATACTTTTGAAACAAGGTTTTATACTCGTTTCAATATTCGCTTTACGGTTGCGGAAGGTGAAGAGGTTACCGCTTATCTGTATGTTCCGAATCATAAACCCGGTGAAAAATTACCTGCAATACTTGCATTGCACCAAACGGAAGAAATTGGCAAAGGAAGTGTTGACGGACAGGGGCCATATTTAAATCTGGCTTATGCCGGGGAATTGGCACAACGGGGTTATACAGTTATTGCTCCTGATTATCCAAGCTTTGGTGACCAGAAAAAATATGATTTTGAAAATGACCGTTACGAATCCGGTTCTATGAAGGCGATATTTGATAATACCCGGTGTGTTGATTTCCTTCAGTCAAAAGAATTTGTTGATCCTGAACGAATCGGGGTTATCGGACATTCCCTGGGAGGACACAATGCAATGTACACTGCCGCTTTTGATATCAGGATAAAAGTAGTGGTAACAAGTTGTGGCTGGACTTTAAACAGGTATTATAATAACTATAACGAGGCAATGCGCAAAAAATATGGCAGCAGGCTTTGGGGCTTTGTTCAACCAAGGTATTGCCCTCTGGCACTAACAAAATATAATCTGGAACTGGAAAGGTGGCCTTTTGATTATGACCAGCTTATTGCAGTAATTGCTCCCAGGCCTTTTTTTTCAAATTCTCCCATTCATGATGCAAATTTCAATGTAGAAGGGGTGAGAGTGGGAATTGCCAATGCATCGGGGGTATATCATCTTTTTAATGCCGGTGAACATTTACAGGTCAGGTATCCTGTTGCCAATCATGATTTTCCTCCGTTGGTGCGGTATGAAGCTTATGATTTCTTGGATTTTTATCTGAAAAAGTAAAAAACAATTCCTTAAGCGGTAAAATTTTAAAATTACGGTCATCTGAGAAAATATAAATATTTTATACAATTATGGCACAGAGGATTATCTAATGGAAAAATAATATGGTTTACTGCAATAAATTTTTAAGACAAATAGTAAAAGCACGTTTATTTTATTTTTGAAATTTGGATAATATTTTTTGTATCTGTTTTTCAGTTTAGCTTGTTAAATGAACTGCGTCCATTATTTTTGCACAATACGAAAAAACTTTAAATGCAGAAAGATAATATTTGAAAGAGCGACTGGGTTGTGTGGAAAAGTTTTGATGGATTGAGCAGGGAACAACATCATCTATAAATTCATTATACTGATTTTTCGGATTGTTTTGTAAAAAGAAAATAATATGTTTGTTTAACTATAAGTAAAAGCTCTGCTTTATTACAAAAAACTAAACTGAAACAACAAGAGAATAAAGTAAATTAATCATATTTAAATTATTTCACTTATGTACAATATTGAAGAAGCCTTAAAACTGGCAGACGAAACCAAAGCACTTGTAATCGGAAGTAATATACTTGACAAGGTTCCCGGATTGTTTTCCGAACAGTTTCCGGGAAAGGAAGCAATAATAGTAGCTGATGTAAATACATACAGGGCTGCCGGAAAAAGAGTTGAGGAACTGTTTAATGAATCAGGTATAAAACAGGAAAAACCAATTATTTTTGAAGACCCTAATCTTTATGCAGAGTATGGTTATGTGGAGTTTCTGATTGATAAACTGAAAGATATCAGTGCCATTCCCGTTGCCGTTGGCTCCGGTACGATTAACGATCTTACCAAACTTGCTGCTCATAAAACCGGACGACAGTACTTGTGCGTAGGTACAGCAGCATCAATGGACGGTTACACTGCTTTTGGCGCATCTATTACCCATAACGGTGCAAAACAGACATTTAACTGTCCGGCACCGCAGGCCTGTCTTGCCGATATTGAGGTTTTGAGAAATGCACCGCCTGAAATGACAGCGTCCGGCTATGCCGATTTGTTTGCAAAAATCAGTGCAGGTGCCGACTGGATTATTTCTGACTGCCTCAATATTGAAAAAATTGACACTCAGTCGTGGGATATTGTACAAACCGGTTTACATGACACCCTTTCTGAGCCGGCTAAAATAAAGAGTGGTGATGAAGAGCAGCTTACCAATCTGATTAAAGGTCTTATGCTGGGTGGTTTTGCCATGCAGTCGCATAAAACCAGCCGCCCGGCTTCCGGTGCCGAACATCAGTTCAGCCATTTATGGAATATGGAACATCATACCAACAATGGTGAAAATGTATCACACGGTTTTCAGGTTGCAATCGGGACATTATCTGCTCTGGCATTTTACGAGTTGTTTTTAAATACACCAATTCAGGAACTGGATATTGATGCCTGTTGCGATGCATGGGAAAGTCTGGAAACTATGGAACAAACAGCAGCCGAAATGTTTAAAGATACAGATTTTCCGACTATCGGCGTAACTGAAACAAGAGTAAAATATATTACAAAGGAAGAACTTGCCGCTCAGCTGACCCTTCTTAAGAAAAACTGGACAGAAATAAGAAGCAGGCTTGAAGCACAGGTAATTCCATTTGAAAAAGCAAGAGATTATCTTGCAATGGTTGGCGCACCATCGAATCCGGAAGATATTGGTGTTTCCCGCGAATATCTGAGACAAACCTTCATAAGGGCTCAGTTTATCCGCCGAAGATTTACAATTCTGGATGTAGCTTTAAGGCTCAACAAGATGGATGAATGGCTTGACCGGTTATTCGGGAAAGGCGGAATCTGGGAAATATAAAACCATAAACATAAAAACTTAATAATTATAATTTACTTATCTGAAAATGCAAAAAACTACTGAGCAGAAGTTTAAATACTGGCAAACCAGAACAATTGTTGCAACAATGGTAGGTTATGCCTTTTTTTATTTTGTGCGTAAAAACTTTTCATTTGCCATTCCCGGATTAACAGCCGAATATGGTATTACAAAAACAAGTTTTGGAATTATAATGACCCTGGTTACCATTGTTTACGGGGTTTCACGTTTTTTAAACGGAATGATTGCCGACAGGATGAATGCCAGATACCATATGGCAATCGGATTGTTTTTGTGTGCAATTGCAAATCTGGCTTTCGGCTGGGGAGCCGATTTAAGCTCACTGATTACCGGCCAAACGGGAGGGCCGATGTTTACCAACACCCTCGTTTTGATTTTGGGAATAATACTTATTCTGAACAACCTTATTCAGGGTAGCGGTTTTCCGCCTGTTGCACGTTTGATGACGCACTGGGTGCCACAGAATGAGCTGGCTACCAAAATGTCAATCTGGAACACATCCCATTCGATAGGAGCGAGTCTTGTTGCAATTTTGTGCGGATACATAATGGGCACTATGGGTACAAACATGAGTAACAATCCTGAGGTTGTGAGTATGATGGCTGCCAATCTTAATATTGACCTTGGCGATACCGAAAGGATGAAAGCCGTACTTGAATCGGCAGC
>CAZXTX010000170.1:5202-6605 GCA_964643695.1 uncultured Mariniphaga sp.
GGTATGTCAATCACAAATGCAGGCTGGACTGTTGCAATTTTTGAAATTTTCGGTATTGTGGGAATGCTGATAGCCGGATGGGTAACCGATAAGTATTTAAACGGTAAAGCACATCACACATCGCTTTTCTGCATGGTTGGCGTTGCAATTTTCATGACAATCTTTTTCTTTTTACCGTCAAATGTATCGTCATGGATTATGATTGTGGTGCTTTCAATGGCCGGATTTTTCATTTACGGTCCTCAGGCACTTATCGGAATTGCCGCTGCAAATCAGGCTACCAATCGCGGTGCCGCAACTGCCAACGGAGTTACCGGTTTGTTTGGTTATGCCAGCGGACTGGTTTCGGGTCTTGGAGTAGGATATATGGTTGACTCAATCAATAAGGTAAATCCCGGAAAAGGATGGGATTATGTATTTATAATGATGATAGGAATGGCAGTGGTCTGCGTTCTGATATTTATGACAATGTGGAAAGCCAAGGCACACGGATATGATGAAGCCCAGGCTGATGTTCAGGTTTAAAATCAAGAATTATGTTTAAATATATTGACAGTATGGGGCTTAACTCGCCCGAAAAACTCAAAAATACACTAAAAGAAGTCAGGCATTTTGCTCTGGATATGGATGGTACAATTTATAACGGAGGTACACTTTTTCCATACACAATTCCGTTTTTAAATTTCTTGAAGGAAAATAATATCGGTTATTCATTCTTAACTAATAATCCTTCAAAAAGTACTTCCGATTACCTCACAAGATTGGCAAATATCGGTATTGAAGCCACAAGAGACGAGATGTACACATCGGCACAGGCAACCATTGATTATATAAAGGAGAATTATCCTGAAGTGAAAAAACTCTTTTTACTGGGTACTCCGAGTATGATCAGTGAATTTGAGGCTGCCGGATTTATTTCTGCCGAAGATGATGCGGACGATGTTCCCGATATGCTGGTGGTTGGATTTGATATGACACTTGTTTACAGCCGGCTGTGCAGGGCATCGTGGTGGGCAAGTAAAGAGGAAATACCTTATATTGCAACAAACCCCGACTGGGTTTGTCCCACTGATGAACCGACCATTCTGGTTGATTGCGGTTCCATATGTTCTTGCATTGAAATGGCATCCGGTCGCAAACCCGATGTGGTAATTGGCAAACCTGATCCGCGAATGTTGAGCGGAATACTTCACAAATATTCATTGAAACCTGATCAGGTGGCCATGGTTGGCGACCGTATTTACACTGATGTGCGTATGGCATATAATGCCGGTGCGGTCGGCGTTTTGGTAATGTCGGGCGAAAGTACGATGCAAACAGTAGAAGAGTCTGACTTAAAACCTGATATAATTGCCGAGAATCTGGCTGAAATTCAGGAAATGCTGAAAACGCTTTAGCTGAAA
>CAZXTX010000171.1:0-2714 GCA_964643695.1 uncultured Mariniphaga sp.
AATAAATCCATTTTTTATATTTATAAATATTAAAGATAATAATGAGAAAAAATTAATCAAATTCAGGTTAAAAATAAACAAATTTGATGATATGATTAAAAAAAAATCTTAAAACCGGAATTTATGTATTAACAAAAAATATCAGGCAAATGTTTAAAATAAAGAAAGCAGGCCGAAAGCCTGCTTTCTTTATCCTTTTTATAAAAAATTAATACTCATCTTCATTAAAGAAGAAATCATCCTTGCTCGGATAATCGGGCCAGATATCTTCAATGCTTTCATAGATTTCGCCCTCATCTTCAATTTCCTGTAAATTTTCAATTACTTCAAGCGGTGCACCAGAGCGGATTGCATAGTCAATAAGTTCATCCTTACTCGCCGGCCAGGGCGCATCTTCAAGCTTTGAAGCCAATTCCAAAGTCCAATACATTTTAATTGTTTTAAGCGGTTAAACTCACTTTTTAAGTGCCGCGAATATAATAAAAAAATAGAATAAAAAACAGAGAGAAATAAATATTTATTAATGTGCCCAGTGAATGTCGCCAACTCCCCTGTTATCAGCCAGTTTGCGGGATAAAACAAATAAAAAATCAGATAACCGGTTGATGTACTTTATCATTTCGGACTGAACTTCCTGCATGTCATTAAACTCTATTATTCTTCGCTCAGCTCTGCGGCACACTGTTCGTGCAACATGACACAGCGCAGAAGCCATGTCGCCGCCCGGCAAAATAAACTGTTTCAATTTTGGCAATTCACTCTCCATTTCATCAATTGCCTTTTCCAAAAAGAAAATATCATCGGCAGTTATTTCAAGCTTTTTGGTGATTTTTTTTCCTCTCTCGTCAGAGGCCAGAACGGAACCGATATTAAAGAGTTTATTCTGAATTTCAAGTAACCATGAGTCGGTCTTTTCAGGAAGTGCGTTTGAACGGATTACGCCTACCGAAGCATTCAGTTCATCAACAGTGCCGTATGCCTCCAGCCGGATATCATATTTTTTAACCCGTGATCCGCCAAGAAGCCCTGTGGTTCCGTCATCACCTGTTTTTGTATATATTTTCATATTCTTCTTATTCAAATGATTGTTTTCTATCTCTTTTGTTATATGACTAATATGCTTTTTACAACCATATTTTTCAGAAATCCGATATTAATAAACCGGATTGGGGTTTATCACATCAGATTCTACTTCACCATCTTTAAGTTTAATAATACGATGGGCATATTTTGCAATATCAGGCTCGTGCGTAACCATAATCAGAGTATTTCCTCTTTGATGAATATCAGCAAAAAGTTTCATTATTTCCACTGAAATAACAGAATCAAGATTACCTGTTGGTTCATCTGCCAGCAAAATTGAAGGATGGTTTACAAGTGCACGGGCTATTGCAACACGCTGACGCTGACCACCCGAAAGTTCATTTGGTTTGTGGTGCATTCGGTCGGCCAGGCCAACTTCTGTAAGGGTGGATGTTGCTCTGACTTTTCGTTCATGTTTACCTGTTCCCGCATAAACCATTGGCAGCATAACATTTTCAAGAGCCGTACTTCGGGGCAGCAAATTAAAAACCTGAAAAACAAAACCAATTTCGGCATTGCGTATTCCCGCAAGTTCATTATCGGATAATCTGCTCACATCCTTATTATTTAAAATATAAGTTCCGGATGTGGGTGTATCCAGACATCCGATAATATTCATTAATGTGGATTTACCCGAACCGGATGCTCCCATTATTGCCACATATTCACCTTTGTAAATATCCAGCGAAACAGAGCGCAAGGCTCTTACTATCTGAGTTCCAACCTTGTAGTTCTTGGTAATATTCTCCAGATGAATAACTTTATTTTGCATATGAAGCAGATTAATTATTTTACAAATTTTACACTATTCCTGCTAAATCGGTAAAAATAGTATTTCCTGAACAAATCAGGGCTTTAAGCATTATATAAAGATAATGAATCATAAAAATTATCAGCACCTGAAAGAGTAAAACCTTAAATTAAGGCATTCCCGGAAAATATTAACTTTGCGGAAATTTTTTTCATATTCAGATGTCAAAAAACAAGTATTTAAAATTATTCAGGAAACTTCACAAATGGCCGGGAATTATAATTTCACTTTTTGCCATCCTTTTTGCCACCTCGGGAATAATTTTAAATCACCGGCAAACATTCTCATCCATTGATATTTCAAGAAAATTACTCCCGCCTGATTACCGTTATAAAAACTGGAATTTTTCGGCAGTAAGAGGTTCACTTCCGCTAAATAATGACTCTTTACTTATTTACGGGAACATCGGAATATGGAAAACCAATATTAATTTTGAAGGATTTGAAGATTTCAACCGGGGATTTCCCAAAGGAATTGACGGACGCAAAATAAATTCAGTAATTCAGCTCAATCAAAATTTATTTGCAGGAACTCATTTCGGGTTATTTTCAAGAGAATCAAATGAATCAGATTCATGGAAAAAAATCACACTTCCGGTAAAACAGGATCGCATAGCCGATTTAAATATTAAAAATGATACACTTTTGGTACTAACCCGCCACTATCTGCTAAAATCTTATGACGGAAAAACATTTGAAACAGTTCAGCTTCCCGAACCGGTTGGTTATAAACGAAAAATAGGCCTTTTCATTACATTTTGGGAGCTTCACAGCGGTGAACTCTGGGGTGTTGCAGGCAAACTGATAGTTGATTTACTTGG
>CAZXTX010000171.1:2814-6589 GCA_964643695.1 uncultured Mariniphaga sp.
CCAAATCCATGGTATGACAAACTGCGCCGTGTGGAATGGGATGAAAATATGGAACGCTACATATTTTCCACATCTGAAGGTTTTTATGCTGTTGACGAAGCTTTTTCGGAACCTGCTCTGCCATTTGCACTACAACCTCCCGTAAGCATAATGGGATTGAATCTTTTCAAACCTGCCGGCGAAAAAAAATACCTTGCCGGTTCATTCAACGGACTGTTTTTATGGAATATGCAAACGGGACGAATTTCAGATCTTTTTACCGGTGCTCCCTTTTCCGCACCAAAAGGAATCGGAAATCCGATTGGTGCAAATATGGTTACCGGACTGGTGGAAGCCGGGAATGATGCCTGGTGGTTTGACTATAACCGAGGCGCTGTGCCTCTTTCCGGAAAGCCATTTCCCGAAATGCCGGATAAAATTGTGAAAAATTTGCCGATTTCTCTCTGGGGATTTGCACAGGAAATTCATACCGGCCGTATTTTTGAGCATATTTTGGGTCCGCTTTATATATTGATTGTTCCGATTGCCGGGCTTTGTATGATAATGGTTATTGTCAGCGGATTTTTCATCTGGTGGAAAGCATACCGGAAAAAATAATTTATATTTTGCTGATAAAATGTTTTGAATCCCCCCACTCGTCATATCCAATTTCAATTCCGGCATTCCTGATTCTGGACTCCATATCAGCCATACTTTGTTCCGAATCTTCATCAACGCAAGGCTTGTTCTGATAAAGGATATACTCCCTCCGATATTTCATCGGTGTTAAATTTGGCATTATTACGTTGGCTCCAACCGTAAGTGCCTTTTCCCTTCCTTTAGATTCTATTGCCTGTAATGCTGTTGAAGCGGCAATATTTATATCAGGCATCAGCAGACGCAACGCAGCAATCATTTTTAAAGAAAGCTCCTGTCGTTCATGCCGGGGTTTTAACATTTCACGAAACTGATACAAAGGTGTGTTTTCATGCTCAATATAAGGCCCCATTCCACACATGTCAATATCAAAATCCTTGAAAAAAAGTAAATCCTCAGCCAGATTTTCAACAGTTTGAAACGGTAAGCCAACCATTACACCCGTTCCCACCTGATATCCTGTTTCTTTTAAAAAGCCAAGTGCTTCAAGTCTGCGTTCGTATGAATGACGATACGTGCCGGGATGAATTTTATAATACAGCTCCCTGTTTGACGATTCAATTCTTAATAAATACCTGTGGGCACCGCTTTCAAACCAGCGGCGGTATGTCTCTTTCGACTGTTCGCCACAACTCAGGGTAATTCCCAGTCTGCCCCCCGACATCTTTTTTATTTTTTTCAAAAGATAATCAACCCGGTTAACAAAAGTATTGGTGTCCAGTTCTCCAGACTGTAAGACCACCGAGCCCAAACGGTTATCAAGTGCAATACGGCAGGCCTCAACTATTTCTTCATCAGATGCATTGTAACGAACAACATTTTTGTTGCTCTTCCTGATTCCGCAATAAAAACAATCTTTAGAGCAAATGTTTGAGAATTCAATCAACCCCCTGAAATATACTTTACTTCCAACTGTTTTTTCCCTGACTTCGTGTGATTTTTTGAAAAACAGTTCCATATCTTTTCCACAGGAATTCAGCAACAATACCAAATCCTCCCTGGAAAATGACTTTTGATTTATTATATCAGAAACTGTTTTATTCTGCATATATAATTAGTTTAAAAATACAAATGCCTGTCCGGTCAAAAGTTCATATCCCAAATGTAAGACTTTTCAATTCAAAAAAATTCATCTTACAGGATGCTCATATTAATCCGATACTGCAAAATTAGCCGTAAACAGGCAATTATCATATACTTCTGATGAAAATGTATTGAATAACATATAAACTATTCCCTGTATATTCAAATTTTTAGCTTAAAATCAACTATTTTTACAAAACAGTATTATTTCTAATAAATATCAATAAAAAATAAAAGTCATGTATAACAAACCGGCTGATTTTATAAATGATGAAAAAGTCTGGAAAGCATTAAGAGAGCACAAATCGGCAGATAAATCTGAAATCAGGGATATTCTTGCAAAAGCATCAGAAATGAAAGGCCTGAATATGGATGATGTGGCAGCACTCACGGTAATAAGTGACCCTGAATTACTTTCGGAACTTTTCAATACTGCAAACAGTGTAAAAGAAACTATTTACGGAAAACGTCTGGTTTTGTTTGCACCTCTTTATATCTCCAATTTTTGTACAAACGAATGTCTCTATTGTGCTTTCAGGGCAACCAACAAAAACATCGTCAGAAATTCCCTTACACAAGAGGAAATTGCTCACGAAGTTGAAATACTGATAAATAAAGGGCATAAACGCCTTTTGCTGGTTGCGGGCGAATCTTATCCGCAACAGGATTTTCAATATGTGTTAGATTCAATAAGAACCATTTACAGTGTAAAATCTAAAAACGGTGAAATAAGAAGGGCAAATGTAAATATTGCACCACTCACCACTGAAGAATTTAAACTGTTGAAATCTGAAGGAATAGGCACTTATCAGCTTTTTCAGGAAACATATCACCGTGAAACTTATAAAAAGGTTCATGTTGGCGGGAAAAAACGCGATTACAACTGGCGTGCATGGGCATTGCACCGTGCCATGGGAGCAGACATTGACGATGTGGGAATCGGGGTATTATTCGGGTTGTTTGATTACAGATATGAAATTCTGGCAATGATGCAGCATATTAATGAACTGGAAAAAGAATTTGGTGTGGGGCCTCACACTATCAGTGTTCCCCGGCTTGAGCCCGCAACCGGAAGCAATCTGGCATCTCATCCCCCGTTTCCTGTATCAGATATTGATTTTCGGAAAATTGTTGCAATTCTTCGGCTTGCAGTTCCATATACCGGAATAATAATGTCAACCCGTGAAACTGCCCAGATGCGGCGCGAAACCTTTGCGCTGGGCGTAAGCCAGATTTCAGCAGGCAGCCGTACCAATCCGGGTGGTTATGAACATGAAGAAGACGAAGATGATCCGTCTGCACAATTCAGCCTTGGAGACCACCGTCCGCTGGATGAAGTTATATACGATGTGGCATCAATGGGTTATATACCTTCATTTTGCACTGCCTGTTACAGACTTGGAAGAACCGGCCAGGATTTTATGGACATTGCCAAGCCCGGTGACATAAAGTTGCATTGCGCACCAAATGCATTGTCATCTTTCAAGGAATATCTTTTGAATTATGCTTCTCCCGAAACTCTTAAAATAGGAAACAAGTTAATAACCGACTCTATTGAAGGCATGGAAGGCATTGCCAGAAAAAGGGCTGAAAAACTGGTCAGTAGAGTTGAAGCAGGATTTAATGATTCATACTGCTGATATTTAACTAAAATCTTATTATTTCTGTTTATTGTGTATCAGACTATTATACAAAAAACATAATAAAAGATAAAAATATATTAATATTTATTTGTTGTTAAACAAAATTGTTATTATAATTGAGCCTTTAAAACTGATAAGAAAATTATTGTATAACTCAAAAATTGAAAAAAAATGAAAAAGGTATTATTTGTATTCGCATTTGTTTTAGCTTACGGACTTTCAGTTACAACTGCAAACACAGTTGCTGACGACAAAGAAAAAGCAAAAGTTACTGCTGTAGCTGAAGATGGTAACAAAACTGTTAAGGCAGAAGGTTGTGCAGAAGCCAAAACCGAAGCCTGTTCTGATTCCAAAACTGCTGTAAAAGCAGAAGGTTGCACTGGCGAGAAAAGTGCTGCAAAAGCTGAAGGATG
>CAZXTX010000172.1:0-6570 GCA_964643695.1 uncultured Mariniphaga sp.
AAAGCTCTTAGACAGTTTTCCCGGACAGCGGGTTTTTGCATTTTACGGCAAAATGGGAGCCGGTAAAACCACATTTATTCAGTCGGTATGCAAAGTACTTGACACGCCCGACAATGTTACAAGCCCCACATTTGCAATTATTAACGAGTACAAAAGCAAAATAGCAGGAAATATTTATCATTTCGATTTTTACAGAATAAAAGATATTGAAGAGGCTTTTGATCTGGGATATGAAGATTATTTTTACAGCGGAAATTACTGCCTCATTGAGTGGCCTGAAAAGATAGAGCCGCTGCTGCCGCAGGAATATGTTGAAGTTAATATTGAAGTTTTGAAAAACGGTTCAAGACATATTTCTGCAAAATTTTGAAAATTTCACAGAAGAATATAACTTGCTCAATCAAATAACTGAATAATTTTTTTTGAAAATGACAGTCCGTAATAAAACAAAAGGCAGCTTAACGGTTTCAAAAACCATGCTGATGCCACAGGAAGAGATGCTGGAAATAACCAAGAAGGGACAGAAAATTAAAATTGGTATTCCGTCAGACCTTGACAAGGTGGAGTACCGTGTTCCCCTCACTCCGCAGGCAGTTGAGCTGCTCACTTCATACGGACACGAAATAGTTATTGAAAAAGATGCAGGAAAAATGGCCAGTTATTCAGACAAGGAGTACCGTGCCGCAGGTGCCGTGCTTGTTGACAAAAAGGAAGAGACTTTTCAATGCGACATTATTCTGAGAGTGGCACCTTTCAGCAGCGATGAAATTGATTCATTGCCCGGCAATCAGGCAATAATTTCCAATATGCAGATACAGGCACACTGTAATGAGTCCATGCTGAAAATGATGCAGAAAAAGGCTACCTGCATAGCTTTCGAAAATATTGAAAACGAACAGGGATTTGCACCGTTTGTGCACCAAATGAGCCAAATAGCGGGAATTACCTCAATAACACTGGCAAGCGAATACCTGAGCAATACACGCAATGGTAAAGGTGTTCTTTTTGGCGAAGTTACCGGAATTTCTCCGGCAGAACTTGTAATTATCGGAACCAGCACGGCTGCCGAATATGCTGCAAGGGCGGCACTAAGCCTGGGAATTCTGGTTAAAATTTTTGACACATCGGTTTATGAACTGAGCAAACTGGAAGAAAAACTCGGACAGGGCGTTTTTACCTCCGTTTTTTATCCGAAAGTGCTGCGCAAGGCGTTACTATCGGCAGATGCTGTTATCGGGGCAATGCACTTCAACACCACTCCCAAGTTCAAAGTTTCGGAAGATTTGATTAAACAGATGAAAGAAGGTTCGGTAATTATCGACTTAAATGCCAGTCAGGGCGGATGTTTTGAAACCACACACTGCACCGACCTCAACAACCCCACCTATGTAAAGCACGGGGTTGTGCATTACTGCGTACCCAATTCTCCGTCAATAGTTGCACGTACCGCATCAATTTCCCTGAGCAACATACTGATACCCATTTTACTTTCTATTGGCGACAGCGGCGGGATTGACAATTACATAAAAAATTCAAGGGGCTTCCGTAAGGGAGTATATATTTATCACGGCATTTTAACAAATTTCGATATAGGACAACTTTTTAACCTGCCTTCAAAAGACATAGAGCTGCTGCTGGCTGTATTTTAAATATCCGTTCCGGTTAAAATCATCATTGTTATCGGAGCCACTTTCACTTCACCTGAAATTGCCTGATTTTGTTCTTCGTTGAAAAAATCATCACCGTCAACCACAATTTTATATTTACCTTCGGGTAATTTCTGAACAAGTTCCTTTCTGCTTCCGTTAAAAATCATGACTATCTGTTTCCATTCGTCACCAAACGCGCTGCCGTTAATACAATAGCTTACAATTCCGATTTTGTATTCAGTGCAAAAACTGATATGTTCCCGAATTTCACCGGCACTTCTCATTCTGAATGCAGGATGCTCCTTTCTCAATCTGACAAGATTTTTGAAATACTCAAAAACATCATAAAATTCCTTTTTCCGGCTCCAGTCAATTCTGTTAACAGAATCGGGCGATTTATATGAATTTGGATTTCCGTCTTTAGTCCGGCAAAATTCCATTCCCGAATGAAGAAATGGGATACCCTGCGAGGTAAGAACCAGCGCACCGGCCAGTTTTACCATTTTACGCATCTCCTCATCGGTTGCTTTCGGACAGCTGAATTTCAGCTTATCCCAAAGAGTGAAATTATCGTGACATGAAACATAGTTGACACACTGGCCGGGCTGTAATGCCCATGCCTGCCTTGATGTTTCAACATAATCATAAACAATTTGCGGATGATAAACGGCACCCACCACTCCAAATTTCACGGCTTCTTCCCTGAGTGGCAAACCGCTCACGAATCCCTTGGCTTTTTTGTAATTGAGACTGCCTTTCAGGGCATCACGAAAATCATCATTATAACATGCAACTTCGGGCATGCGGTGCATATTTGCTTTAACTGCACGCTGCTGCTCTGCCATGGGGCTCTGGTCGGCAGTCCAGCCTTCGCCATATATCAAAAGATTCGGCAGTTCTTTTCTGACAGCATTTATTGTATCAATATCATAAATACCCATAAGGTCAATCCTGAATCCATCGGCATGAAACTCTTCAGCCCAGTATTTTAGTGAGTCAATGATATATTTCCGCACCATTGCACGCTCGGTTGCAAATTCATTTCCGCAGCCGGAAGCATTTGCAAAAGTTCCGTCAGGTTTCTGACGGTAAAAATAACCAGGAACGGTTTGGTTAAATACCGACTCCTTTGCAAAATAGGTATGATTGTACACCACATCAAAAATCACCCCGATACCTTCGGAGTGGAGTGCCTGAACAAGCATTTTCAACTCCCGTATTCTTACCGAGCCGTCATACGGATTGGTTGAGTATGAACCTTCAGGGGCATTGTAGTAAAGAGGATCGTATCCCCAGTTATATTTTTCAAACTGTTTCTCCTCATCCACCGTGTAAAAATCATTTACAGGCAGCAGGTGAACATGAGTTATTCCCAGTTCTTTCAGATGAGACAATCCGGTTGCAAGCCCGTCGGGCGATTTGGTGTCTTTTTCGGTAAACCCCAAATATTTGGCCTTATTCTGAATTCCGGATGATTCGGCAACTGAAAAATCCCTTACATGAGTTTCATAAATAACTGCATCCACAGAATGTTTTAATTCATGGCCTTTATCATTTTCCCATCCTTCAGGATTGGTTTTTGACGGGCAAAAAATCATTCCCCGCAAACCATTTACCCCGACACAACGTGCATAAATATCCGGCACCTCATCAAGCCATTCGCCGTCATTAATACGAAATGTGTAAAACCTGCCCTCATAGCTGCCATTTAAAATGGCGGACCATGTTCCGCCAGTTCCCTGCTGAAGCTGTGTTTTATAAAAAGCTTCACCCTTATTTCCGTCTTTATAAAGCCTCAGCTCCACAATTTTTGCGGTTGGTGCCCATATTTTAACAAAGGTCTTTTCGGGGGTCCAGAAAACACCCAAATCATCCCCGCCATAAAACGGATATGTAGAAAAATCGATATGATTAAATTTCCAGTTTCTCATTATCTGCTAAACAAAGTTTGGCGAAGCATTACTTTGCTGCTTCCAAGTTTTTTGCCGTTCACCTCCGATATAACCACTTTTACTTTTGGCAGTCTTTTCAAACTTCTGTCGAAACCATAAAACCTTTTTAATTCGATATTTATGTAATGGCTTTGTCCTGCAGTTAGATAGAGAGGATAAATCTGACTGTAATTTGTTCCTTTAAGCTTAAATTTTCTTTTGTACCACATTCCGCTGAAAATGAGAAGCGGTGCATCCAGGTCAACATCTCTGCTGCCTTTGTTTTTAACAGTTAGTTTAATGAAATCGGGGCGGTATAAACGGTCTTTTTCCAGTTCCACAGCTATCTTTTTACGTTTGAAAAACTGATTGGTTTTTTTACCGTTTTTTTTGCCGGAAATTGTTACAAACAGAACATATATTCCACCAATTAGCAGAACTGCCAATATCCACAAAAGCTTGTGCCCTTCAGGGCCGACCTCTGTTTTTGCGGCAACCGGCGCAAATGCGACAAATAATGAAATTATGTTCACTCTGTTTTTTATTTTATAAAGTCTGCTGCAAAAGTAGCAGAATTTTGGGTAAAAGAGAGGAAGATTATATTATATAATATCATTACTTTTGATATAATGTAAGATAAAACACTATTTAGTATCTGTTGCTTTTTTAACAGATTCAACTTTAAAACAGACTCATAATGAAACATTTAATTTGCCCTATATCAGACGAAGTAATAAATGAACGCTTAACAAGAATAAATGCATGCATTGTTATTTTACTTGTTGGCGCCGGTTTTCTATTTAATTCAGGATTAATTTTCATTTTATTAATGATTGACTTTTTCATACGTGCTTTTACCAAATTAAAATACAGCCCTGTCAGTTATGCAGGCAGATGGATTGTGCAGTTATTTCATATTAATAACAAACCTGTTAACAAAGCTCCCAAAATTTTTGCCGCCAGAATGGGATTCCTTATGTCTTTGGCAGTTGCTGTGCTATTTCTGTTAAAATTATATACGGCAGCATATGTTGTGGCATCTTTGCTGGTATTTTTTGCACTGCTTGAATTTGCCTTTGGATTTTGCATGGGTTGCTACATATATACATATCTTGTTTTGCCTTTTTTTAGATAAAAAAATCAGTGCCTATCTTCTCTCTCACTCAGGTTATCATTATTCCGGACAGGATTTTTTCCAGTATTATCCCCTCTTTTTCTGTTTTGAACAGCAGAAACAGCCTACATTTTATCAATATTAATCAGAATTACATCAGAAAATTTTAAAATTAAGTTGTAAGTTTGAGCATGTATGTACCGTGTTTATCAAGAATAAAAACTATTTTTAAATAATTTAATACAAACCCTGTAATTTCAATTTAGAACTTAAATAATCCATAAAATAATACAGTAATGAAAGAAAGACAAAAGATTAACCGAAGGAATTTTATTGGTACCACGGCTGCTGCTGCCGCCGGCTTTACTATTGTACCAAGTAATGTAATTGCAGGTTTGGGACATAAGGCACCAAGCGACAAACTGAATATTGCCGGTGTTGGTGTGGGCGGAATGGGTTTTGGCAACCTGAGAAAAATGGAAACCGAAAACATTGTGGCACTGTGTGATATTGACTGGGCTCACAGCAAAAGATGCTTTGACCATTACCCGAATGTAAAAAAGTACTGGGACTGGCGCGTTATGTTCGATGAAATGGGAAAATCCATTGATGCCGTTATGGTTGCAACTGCCGACCATACCCATGCAATTGTGGCAGCACATGCAATGACTCTCAACAAGCATGTTTATGTGCAAAAACCACTTACCCACTCAGTTTATGAATCGAGGCTGCTGACAAAACTTGCCGAAAAACATAAAGTGGCCACATCAATGGGTAATCAGGGTTCTTCAGAAGAAGGTGTGCGCCTGATTCAGGAGTGGCTCTGGAACAATGAAATTGGCGAAGTAACCAAAGTGGAAGCTTTTACCGACAGGCCGTTATGGCCTCAGGGACTGGCTGCACCACAAAACGGAATGTGGCCGCCGGATACAATTGATTGGGACTTGTTTATCGGACCTGCCAAATTCAGGCCCTACCACAGAATGTACACTCCGTGGACTTTCAGGGGATGGTGGGATTTTGGAACCGGCGCATTGGGCGATATGGCATGTCACATCCTGCATCCTGTTTTTATGGGATTAAAGCTGGGTTACCCCACAAAAGTGCAGGGTGTATCTACTTTGCTAATGACCGACTCGGCACCCGACAGCGAAACAGTAAAACTGATTTTCCCGGAAAGGCCCAAAGACAAAAGCATAAAAATTAATTTGCCCGAAGTGGAGGTAACATGGATGGATGGCGGAATGCGCCCGATGAAGCCTTCTGACTGGCCCGAAGGAAGAGATATGAACGACGATGGCGGCGGGGTAATCTTTCACGGAACAAAAGACAAACTGATTTGCGGATGCTACGGCAGAAGGCCATGGCTGCTTTCGGGCAGAACGCCAAATGTTCCGCAAAAAATTCCGAGAATTGAATTAAGCCACGAGCAGGATTGGATAAGAGCATGCAAGGAAAGCCCGGCAAACCGCACCGAAACTGCTTCACCATTCTCACAGGCAGGGCCGTTTAACGAAATGGTGGTGATGGGAGTGCTTGCCGTTAGACTTCAGGATTTGAACAAAGAACTGCACTGGGACGGACCAAACATGAAGTTCACAAACATTCGCGACAACGAAGAGTTCAAGTTCTGTATTGACGACGGACTGAAAATTGTTGACGGACATCCAAGCTTCAACAAGGTTTGGAGCGACCCGATTAATGCAAAAGCATTTGCCGAAGAACTGATTAAGCACAATTACCGCGAAGGCTGGTCACTTCCCGAAATGCCGGCATAACTTTTTTAAAGCATTTGCTTTTCAAAATAATATAACAGACACGGATACACCGGTTTTTACCAGCGTATCCGTGTTTTTATTTTGTTTCAACTCAATTT
>CAZXTX010000173.1:0-5091 GCA_964643695.1 uncultured Mariniphaga sp.
AAACCAAACAGGAACAGTTGCAAAAGGAGTCGGTATTTAAAATTGACCAGTGGTGCAGCCGTTATGAAAATAAAATCAGGGAGAAAGGCGGTATTGGGTTCTTTTTGGGCGGAATCGGCCCCGACGGGCACATCGCATTTAATACCCGCGGTTCGGGTCATTTTTCACAGGTTAGGCTTACTGCAACAAATTTTGAAACCCAGGCGGTTACTGCCACCGATTTGGGCGGAATTGAAGTTTCCAGAAACAGGCTGGTTATTACAATCGGACTGGGCACTTTGGGTTATAATCCTGACAATAAGGCCATTATTTATGCAGCAGGTGAAGCTATTGCCGAAATTATAAAAAACTCACTTGAGAGTTGTCCCACGGTTGTTTATCCTGCAACATCTCTTCAGCATCTGAAAAACAGCCGTTTTTACTTGACTGACGGTGCAGCTGTAATGCTGAATGATGCTGTTGAGGAGTTTTACAGCAGTGGTTCGTGGACTCATAAGAAAACCGAACGTGCAGTTATGGACCTGTGCCGGAACATTAACAAATTCGGCGGAAAACTTGAACTTGAAGACCTGAAGGCAGATAAATATTGCAGCCGTATTCCAAATCTTGATGAAAATACTGTTCAGACGGTTATTGATTCTATTCTGACTAAAATCAAATTAGGAATGCGTGATGAAAAGGATCAGATTTATTACCATACAGGCCCGCATCACGATGATATTATGCTGGGAATTATGCCGCTTACTAACAGGCAGTCGCGCGAGCCGAGCAACGAACTCCACTTTTCTGTTTTGACATCCGGTTACACTGCTGTTACCAATACTTTTCTGGCCGACTTGCTTGAAGAGACCAATGAACTTCTGAATCAGGGAAAAATTGAAATGATCGAGTATCCCGACTTTTTTGAAAAAGGATTTATGTTTAAGTGGGATAAGGATGTGTACCATTATCTTGATAACATAGCTGCCCAGAATTCTGAGGAAAAAAGACGCGGTATCTGTCACCGGCTTGTGCGTGCACTTGTTTCAGTATGGGAAATAGAAAATGAAAAAGGATTACGCGAAGCTATAAGCGAAGCATTGGAAGTACTGAAAAGCAGTTACGACGGAAGCACAAATCCGCCTAAAATTCAGAAAATTAAGGGTATGATTCGTGAGTTTGAAGAAGAACTCGTGTGGGCACATTACGGCGTTATGGTTAAAAACGTGCACCATCTGCATCTTGGATTCTATCAGAACAACGTAATGGGCAGTAAACCTGATATGGAAAGGGATGTTGTGCCTATTTTAAATGATTTCAGAAAATACAAACCAACTGTTATCAGTCTTGCAATGGACCCGCAGGGAAGCGGCCCCGATACCCACTATAAGGTGCTTCAGGCAATTGCGGCAGCAGTTGAGGAGTGGGACAAGGAAGAAGATTTAAGCAATTTGCGAATCATAGGTTACCGCAATGTGTGGTTTAAATACAATCCGTGGGATGTGGAGGTAATTGTGCCGGTTTCGCTTAATTCGCTTGCAACTCTCGACAAATCATTCTCTGAATGTTATATTTCTCAGGTTAATGCTTCATTTCCAAGCTATCAGTTAGACGGAAAATTCAGTGATCTTACGCAGCAAACCTGGTTTGAACAGCATAAGCAGATTCAGTTTTTGCTTGGTAAAAATTTCTTTTACGAAAATGCATCCTCATTATTGAGAGCTACCCACGGTATGATCTATCTGCGCGAGCTGAATGTGCAGGAATTTCTTGAGGAAGCCTCGAACCTTGGGAAATCAATGGAAAGTATATTTTAATAAAAATTATTATAGAAAATGGAATTAATTATTCACAAGAATTATGATGAAATTAGCCGCTACACCGCTAATTACATTGCAAAAAGAATCAATGACTTTAACCCGACCGAAAATAAGCCGTTTGTACTTGGGTTACCCACCGGCTCTACCCCAATGGGGACATACCGCGAGCTGATTGAGCTTTACAAAGCCGGAAAAGTTTCCTTTAAACATGTGGTAACTTTTAATATGGATGAATATGTGGGAATACCAAAAGAGCATGAGCAGAGTTATCACACTTTCATGCAAAATAATTTTTTCAGCCATATCGATATTGAAGAGTCAAATACTAATATTCCTGACGGAAATGCAGCCAATCTTGAGAAAGAGTGTGTTGAGTACGAACAGAAAATTGAAAGCCTTGGCGGAATAGAACTTTTCCTTGGCGGTATGGGGGCCGACGGGCATATTGCGTTTAACGTGCCCGGCTCTTCATTAAGTTCCAGAACAAGAGTGGTGAATCTTAATTATGACACCATTCTCGCAAATTCCCGCTTTTTTGATAATGACTTGGATAAAGTGCCGAAACAGTCAATAACCGTAGGTGTTCAGACTGTGCTTGATGCCCGCGAGGTGGTGATAGTGGTTAACGGTTATAAAAAAGCACGTGCCCTGCAGAATGTTGTTGAAGGGGGCATAACCCACATGTGGACATTGTCGGCATTGCAGATGCACCCGAAAGGTGTTATTATTTGCGATGAGGAGGCCACAATGGAGCTTAAAGTCGGAACAGTCAAGTATTTTTCTGAAAATAAATAAAACTGCTGACTTTGCAGGAATATCCCTTTTGGTTTTTGTGCCGGAAGGGATATTTTTTTGATGAATTATTTAAAAAGTGTGTTTGTACAGTTTGGCAATTCCAAAAAACAGAACCAGTACGAAAATTATGGTTGCACCCGAAGGAATATCCATAAAATATGATACAAACAAGCCGGAAATTGTGCCCGTAAATGCAATTGCAGATGAAAGTATCATCAGGCTTTTCAGGTTTTTGGTAAACAAATTTGCAGTTGCCTGCGGAATGGTCAGCAGCGAAAGTATCAGAATAATTCCCACAACCCTGATATTTAACACAACCGTTAGTGCAATAAGGGTTATGGTTATATAGTTAAACAGCGAAACCGGCAAACCGGAAGCACGTGCAAACTCTTCGTCAAAAGCTATATAGAGAATTTTTCTGAAATAAACCGAAAAGAAAAAAATGATAATCACATTCAGAATAAACATCCAGATTAATTCGGCAGTGGTAACTGTTAATATATTCCCGAACAGATAGCTGGTAAGGTTTGGAGTATAGCCGGGTGTCATAAAAACAAAAATAATCCCCAGAGCCATTCCCAACGACCAGAAAATTGCAATTGACGAGTCTTCGCGTACTTTTGCCACTTTGGTAAAAAACTGAATACCCAGTGCAGATGCAACCGCAAAAATTACAGCACCTGCCAGCGGATTGAAACCAAGCAGAAAGGCAAGGCCGATTCCGCCAAACGAGGCATGGGTAATTCCGCCGCTGATGAATACAATTCTTCGTGCAACAACGTAACTGCCTGTTATTCCGCAGGAAATACTTGCAAAAACAGCAGCTAAAAAAGCTTTCTGAAAAAAACCGTATGAGAAAAGTTCAATGAAATTGTTCATGTCAGTTGTGGTGCTTTAAAACGGTATGCGGAATTTCACCGTGTGAAATAATTTTTATCGGACAGTTGTAACTGTCTAACTGCTGCTGTGTAATCAGGTTGTCAGGATGATAGTGAAGCTCGCCGTTAACACATGCAATGGTTTTTACATAACTCGAAATTGTTCCCAAATCATGCGAAACCAATATTATTGCCATTTGAGAATTAAGTTGTTTCAGTTTTTCGTAAAGCTCGCCTTCAAAGCGGTTGTCAACAAAGGTGTCGGGTTCGTCAAGAATAAGTATTTTGGGGTTGCTTAACAATGCACGGCACAAAAAAACCCGCTGCATCTGTCCGCCCGAAAGTTCACCGATTGCCTTGTTTCTGATTGCTGAAATTCCCATTTCGTCTAATAAATCGTCAATTCTTTGTTTCAGTTCAGCCGGAGTTGTTTTTCCGCTGCTTTCCATTAATGAGCCTGATTTTACAACATCAAAAACTGTAATTGGAAAATTGCGGTCGATATGCTTTACCTGAGGCAGGTAACCGATTGGCTTTTTCTGTTTGTTCAAATCGCTTCTGAAGTGAATTTTTCCGCTAATTGGTTTCATTAACCCCAAAATTGCCTTTAAAAGAGTGGTTTTTCCGCCGCCGTTTGGGCCGATAACCCCCACAAAATCATTTTCGAAAATTTCAAGATTCACATTTTTTAGTACCGGAATCTTATCATATCCAAGAGTTAAGTTTTCTGTTTTTATTAAGGCTTTCATTAAAAATTCTGTATAAAAAGATTAGCCATTTCCCGCAAATTTTCTTCCCACTCGGTGCTGAGCGGGTGCACTTCAATTGTTTTACCTTTTATCTCACCGGCAAAAACCCGTGCATGGCTGCGGTCAAATTCACTTTGAATATAAATTACACGAATATTTTCCTTTTTTGCAAATTCAACAACCCTTGCCATGTGTTGCGGCGACGGTTCTTTACCGTCCGATTCCAGTGAATACTGATTTAACCCGTATTCACGTGCAAAATATGAAAGGCTGGGATGAAAAGTTACAAATGATTTTCCGTGGTAATTTTCAAATGTTTTTCTGAGATCGGAATCAAGCCGGTCAATCTCTTCGGCAAATTTCAAAAAGTTGGTTTTGTATTCGCCGGCCTTTGACGGATTAATACTGCTCAGCACCTTGGTAATGTTTTCCGACATCTGTTTTACCAGTGCCGGCGAGAGCCATGTGTGCGGGTCAACACCGTCAATATGCACATGGTCGCCATGATCAATTATTTCGCCTGCAATAAGGTCAAGGCCTTCGGAAAGGTCCGTCACCACCATATTTTTATTCAGTTCGGCAACATTATCCTTCCATGCCATTTCAAAGCCGATGTAACCTATTTTAAACCAGACATCTGCATGAGATATATCTTTTAGCTGCGATGGCAGCAGTGTGTATGTTTCGGGGCTTGCACCATGCGGAACCAGTACCTGAACATGAAAATCTTCTCCTGCTATTTTCTGAACAAATGTTTTTTGCGGCAGTATGCTTACAATCACCACAGGTTTGTCGTGTTTGCCGCTTTTATTGGAGCTGCATGAAAAAAGAACCAATGCGGTTACAATGAGAAAAAATGCTCGTTTCATA
>CAZXTX010000173.1:5191-6526 GCA_964643695.1 uncultured Mariniphaga sp.
ATGCTCGTTTCATAGTTTTTTATTTTCTGAATCAGAACCCTGAACAATTAATTGCAAAATTAGTTTTCTGTTTTTAATATCTCTGTTTTAATTTGCTTTTTTGGTGGAACAGGATCATAACCGTGTGTTCCCCACGGGTTACATCTTGAAATTCGTTTGGCAGTAAGCCATATTCCTTTGAACGGCCCGTGAATTTTAATTGCCTGAACGCCATATTCCGAACAGGTGGGAACATGCCGGCAACTGGCAGGAGTTAACGGCGATATGGCATATTTGTAAATATAAATCGGTATCAGAAAAAACCAGCTTATAATTTTTAATATGAAACGCCATATCTTTTTCATTGCATGAAACATTTTACTTTTGTAAAAGTAACCATATTTCACATTGATTGTTTCGTTAGCTTCCAAAATGATTAAATCCCTGTTAATATAGGCTGCCATATTGCATAATTCTTAAATTTGCATTTTTTGTTAAACTGGAATCAAAAAATAAGCAAAATGGCAAACAAAGTATCTGTTGGTATTGATATAGGCGGAACAAACACTGCAATCGGTATAGTGGATATTGAAGGGAATGTATTGGTTAAAGGCAACATTGAGACACCTTCTCACGGAGATGTCAATCTTTATATTTCAGATATGGCTGAGGCTGTAACCGGAATGATAAGTTCTGCAAAACGGCAGTTTGGCGACATGGAATTTCCGGGTATCGGAATTGGTGCTCCATCCGGCAATTACTATACCGGTACGATTGATTATGCATCAAACCTTTCGTTTAAGGGTGTGGTGCATGTTGTTGACCTTTTGCGGAATTATTTTCCTGAAATGGAAGTGCTGGCACTTACCAACGATGCCAATGCGGCGGCTATCGGGGAGATGATTTACGGCGGAGCTAAGGGGATGAAGAATTTTGTGATGCTGACTCTCGGCACCGGTGTGGGAAGCGGGATTGTTGTTAACGGCGATTTGGTTTACGGTCATGACGGATTTGCCGGCGAACTCGGCCATACAACTTTAATTCCCGGCGGACGGCCATGCGGCTGCGGTGCACTCGGGCATCTTGAGGCATACTGTTCCGCTACCGGCGTGAAAAGAACTGCTTTTGAACTGCTTTCGCGGTACAATGCAACCGGCAGCCTGCTTGCAGGTAAATCATACAATGAACTGGATTCAAAAATGATATATGAGGCAGCGGTAAAAGGCGATAAAATTGCTTTGGAGGTTTTTGAAAAAACCGGTGAATGGCTGGGGCTCGGACTTTCAGATACGGTTCATTACCTGAGTCCCGAGGCAATTTTTCTTTTTGGCGGACTTGCCGCTGCAGGAGAACTGA
>CAZXTX010000174.1:0-6480 GCA_964643695.1 uncultured Mariniphaga sp.
TACCGTATTACATGCGTCAATAAGTTTTTGTGCATTTTTATTTTCGCCATCAAGAGCTTTGGCTTTTTCGAGAACTTCGAGTGCTGCCTTAAATTCAACCTTGGATTTATTCACTTCGGCTGTATAAGCATCATCGGCGGTTGTAATTGCGCCACTGCTCACCTTTTCGTTTGCAGCAGTTAAAATTGCCACACCTTTTTTATAAATTTCATTTCCTTCGTTAACATAAATTGCTGCCAGAGCTTTTACAATCTTATCATCCTTGGGATATTTTACAGCCCCTTCTTCAAGAGTTGTTTTATATTCATCTTCCTTTTTCAGTTTACGCAAAGTAGCCGCTTTATAAAACAATGCCGTTTCACCACGGTATTCCTGCTCTACGCTCTTGCTGAACAATGCAACAGCTTTATCAAGAAACTCACCCCTGAAAGCAGCAATTGCAGCATTAAATATTAAAGAAGGATCTTCACCTTCCGTTACTTTTATAGCTTCTTCATAAGTGGCAAGTGCATTTTTGAAATCATTTTTATCATTATATGCCAAAGCTTTATATTCGAGACTTTTCGGAACATTAACATCGGCTTCAATGGCTTTATCAAAATATTCAACAGCTCCTTCAAGATTTTTTGCTTTATAAGCTGCAAATCCGATATTGAAATTAATAGCCGGTTCAACCTCCACATCACCAAGATTCTTCATGGCTTCATTATACAGAGTAAACGCTTTTTCATAATCTTCAGCTTTCAATGCTTCGTTTGCCTGGTTAATTTTTTCAGCCGCATCCTGGGCAAAAGACAGCACAGAGAACAGAAGTGCCGCCACTACAATCAATACTTTTTTCATTTTTTTAAGTTTTAATATTTATCTTTTATCAATTTTGTTTTTTAAAGATTTCCAAAAATAGCAATATTGATTAAAAATCCCACAATAAATTTACTTCAGTTTTGTTTTAAAGCTATTTTACAGAACAGTTTTTCTTTAAACAAAAAGCATGCAGCTTTTTTATCAGGAACAAAAACAAGTTTTAAATCGTTCAATACAAAGAACATATCTCTTATCAGATTTTTATCAAACCTAAGTTAGTGACAAAATCAGTTTTGCCAGTTCTCTGGAAAAATCAAATAACATTTTACGGCTATTCTTTATCGATTCATCTAAAGTTACCGGTCCGGGTGCAAATGAAAAGATACCGTCAAAAGCTTCAGAAGCATCTTTGCCAACACTTCCGCCAATGGCTATTACAGGTTTTCCGGCACTTTTGGCAGCATCTGCAACCGCCTTGGGTGCCTTGCTGTTAAGAGTCTGGCTGTCAACCTTTCCTTCTCCTGTTATAACAACATCTGCCCACTTTACATGACTGTTAAAATTGAGACATGACAAAACAAATGAAGCACCCGCAACTATTTCTGCATCATAAAATGCAATCAGAGGAACTGAAATTCCACCGGCGGCACCGGCTCCTTTTAAATTTCTAAGTTCACAACCATATTCATTTTCAAGCAAACCTGCCCAATTTTCAAGGCCGGCTTCCAGTTTTTCTAACATTACGGGAGTTGCCCCCTTTTGCGGGCCAAAAACAGAAGCAGCCCCAAGTGATCCCAAAAGCGGGTTATCTACATCACAAACTATTTTAATATTTATTTCAGGCAAAATTTTGGGCTTTTGAATTTTTTTAACTGCAATCAGGTTTTCACCGTTCCCTTTTAGCAGTCTGTCTGATTTATCATAAAACCTGAAACCCAGAGCTTCCATCATCCCCATTCCGCCATCAACGGTTGCACTCCCTCCCACTCCCAAAATAATTTCGGTACAACCCGCCTCAACAGCTGCTTTAATCAGCTGTCCGGTTCCGAATGTTGAAGTTTTCAAAGGATTGAGTTCACCGCTGTTCAGCAGTTTCATTCCCGAAGCATCAGCCATTTCAATTACGGCTGTTTTTTCAGCAACGGCATAATGTGCCTTAACAGTTTTGCCGACAGGATTTTCAACTTCAACTTCTGCTATTTCGGCATTCAGTGCCCTTCTTAAAATTTCACCGGTAAAATCACCACCATCGGCCACAGGCACTTTTCTGACAGAAAAATTTGAAGAGACACTAAAAAAAGCTTCTTCAACAATTTCTGCAAATTCAACAGCATTCAGGCTGCCTTTCATGGAATTGGGCGCAACAAGTATATTCATCTGTTTTTGACTCATTTTTCTCCTCTGGTTACAGAAACCACTCCTTTTACTTTTTTCATTTTACGAATTAAAAATTCGAGATGATCCACATTATAAACTGATATTTTCAAAATTCCTTCAAATTTACCTCTTTTGGTATCAATTTTTATAGAACGGAGCCTTGCACCCGTATCTTTTGAAATAATATGTGAAATTTCAGAAACAATTCTAACCTCATCAGTACCGGAAATGTACAGTGTTGTTAAAAATGCACCCGGCCCGGAAGTTTCCTGCCATTTAGCTTTGATAATCCTGTAAGGAAAGCGCTCCTTCATTTGCGGTGCATTCGGACAATTTGTGCGATGAATTTTAATTCCGTCCCTGATTGTTACAAATCCAAAAACCGAATCGCCAAAAACCGGATTACAGCATCCGGCAAGTTTATAATTCAGGTTTTTAATGTTATTGTCAATAACAAGATAATCATCGCTTACGTCAAATAAAAAATCCTTAACTGCCTTTTCCGGAAGCAGATCTTCTATTTTTTTACGGGATGTTTCCTCTTCCGGCTTTTCGGTAATAACCGATTTGATTTCAAGGGGTTCAATCTTTCCGCTTGCAAGTTCATAATATAAATCGGCTGCCAGCTTAAAATCATACTTTTTCAGAAGTATTCTGATAACCTCATCGTTCAGCTCTAATTTCCAGTTTTTAAATTTTCTTACAAGAATCTCCCTTCCCTGCGCGGCGAGTTTCTTTTTTTCTTCGTTTAAACTTGCTTTTACCCGGCTGATTGCTTTTGAAGTAACCAAAAAGTCAAGCCAGTCCATTTTCGGTTTTTGGTTATTGGAAGTTTCAACAGACACCTGATCGCCGTTTTTAAGTTTATACTTGAGCGTAACCATTTTTCCGTTCACCTTACCGCCAATGCACTTGTCGCCCAGCTGGGAATGAATTTCATAAGCAAAGTCGAGAAGAGTTGAACCAGACGGCATTTTCCTCAAATCACCTTTCGGAGTAAAAACAAATGTTTCATCCTTATAAATGTCCATCCTGAGCTGGTCGATAAAATTCACCACATTCAAATCAGGATTTTCCAGAATTTCCCTTATACCTGCAAGCCACTCGTCATATCCTGAGCTCTGTTTTCCTCCCTTGTATTTCCAGTGTGCAGCAAGCCCTTTTTCTGCAATCTCATCCATGCGTTTTGTACGAATCTGCACTTCAACCCATCGCCCCTGAGGCCCCATAACAGTTGCATGCAGCGATTCATAGCCATTTGATTTGGGTATTGTTATCCAGTCGCGCATTCTTTCAGGATTGGCCTGATATTGCTCGGTAACAACCGAATATGCAGTCCAGCAGTCTGCTTTTTCATTTTCGGGTTTTGAATCTAAAATTATTCTGATGGCAAACAAATCCATTACTTCATCAAATGAAACTTTCTTTTTCTGCATTTTGTTCCATATTGAGAAAACAGATTTTGTTCTGGCTTTCATTGAAAAAACGAATCCTCTGTTTTTTAAAATTTTCTCGACGGGGCTGACAAATTCGGCAACAAAACTTTCGCGCTGACTTTTAGTTTCCTTCAACCGGTTTACAACATAATCATAAGCCGAAGGATTCCGGTATTTTAAAACCAAATCAAGCAACTCTGAATTTATGGAATACAATCCGAGTCTGTGAGCCAATGGTGCATAAAGATGTGAAATTTCATTAACCAGCGTGCGGCGCGAATCATCATCATATATATGCAGGTTTCGCATTACATGAAGCCTGTCGGCGGTTTTTACAAAAATAACCCTGACATCACCGGCCAGCGCCAGAAGAAGTTTTCTGTAATTTTCAGAATGCAGCTCCACTGTTTCGGTTCCCAATGAATTTATTTTGGAAATTCCCTGCAGTATTAAAGATACTACCGAACCAAACTTCTCTTCAAGTTCAGCAGATGTTATTACTTTTTCAGAATTATTTAAAAAAATATTCAGCAGCAAAGCCGAAATAACAGAATCAGGCTCGGTACTTATTTCACCCGATACAATTGCTGCAACATCAAGTGAATGATGAATAATATATTTACCTGTTTTAAACTGATTTTTGCCGGCTGCTTCCCTTGCATAATCAAATGCTGCATCCAGTCTTTCAAGTGAAGCTTTATCCCATGAAACACTGCAATTATCTTTAATCTGCTGATATTTTTCAAAAATGTCCTGCATTTTACTCTGATTATGCAAAAAGGCTGCACAGTGGCAACCCCGATTTATTTTATTTAAATCATTCTGCTTTTAACCGTTTATTTCAAGAATTTGTTATTCTGTTTTACAAATTACTGAATTTTATAATACAGGTTAAAATTATAAAAACCTGAGATAAAAGAATACGGGACAACTAAAAAATGAGAATCTTTAACAAACAACAGCAAAACAAAAAATGCCGGTTATTTTTATTTTTCCCGGATGTAATGCTGTTTTCTTTAACTGAAAAAGAAATCGAAAAATTAGTTTAATTATAAGTATCTGTCATCCAAGTTCGGATGCAATCTCTTTTTCCAGAAATTTTTTAGTTTTTACTCCTACATACCGGCGCACTTCTTTTCCGTTTTTAAACATTACCAGCGTTGGAATATTTCTTATTTTATACTTTTGTGCCAGCTGCTTTTGCATATCAACATTTACTTTGGCAATTGTTACGCGGTTTTCAGATTCTGCTATTTCATTTAATATCGGAGCCACAATTTTACACGGAGCACACCATGGTGCCCAAAAATCAACAAGGGTAACTCCCCTGCTGATTGCAGGTTTAAAGTTTTTGCTGCCCAATACTTTTATTTTTTTACTGTCGGCCACCGGTTTCATATTTTTCATCCGGTAATAATTAAAAACTATAAACCCAATAAACAGCGCCAGAGCAGCAATAACTACAATTAATATTGTTGACATAAATAAGTAATTTTATAAATTAAAATTATAAAAAGGCCGGAGCTGATTATGAAACTGTCATGTACAACACCGGCCTGCAATTTAATAAATCTATTTTTGGAATTTTTCCGCCGGACGGTTTTAATTCTTTTAATATATATTTCTGATATAAGGATTATTTTTTCAGATACTCTGCAGCACTCAGTGCGGCAATTGTTCCGTCAGCCACAGCTGTTGAAATCTGTCTGTAGCGTTTTTCAATACAGTCGCCCGCAGCAAAAACGCCTTCAACACTTGTTTTCATCAAAGAATCAGCTATTATTTCATTCTTATCATTCAGTTTAATCAGGCCTTTAAAGCTTTCGGTGTTTGGCTGATAACCTGCAAAAATAAAAGTTCCGTCTATTTTCAGCTCTGTTATTTTTCCTGTTGGAAGATGCTCAATTTTAACTTTATTAAGCACTCCGTTTCCATAAAAACCACGCAACTCCGATTCTAAAATAAATTCAATTTTCGGATTTTTACGAGCCTCTTCAACAGCATGTTTAAATGCCTGAAAATGCGAAAACTGATGTACCACCGTAACTTTGGAAGCATATTGTGTTAATGTAACAGCTTCTTCAAGAGCTGCATTTCCGCCTCCCACAACAACCACTTCCTTACCTGTAAAAAAGTCGCCGTCGCAGGTTGCACAATATGAAATTCCCCTTCCTTTAAACTCCTCTTCTCCGGCAATATTTAATGCACGTGGTTTTCCGCCCGGTGCAAGGATAACGCTTCGTGCCTGAAACTTTCTTCCGTCTTCAAGTTCAGCAGTTTTTATTTCACCATTAAGCTGATAGCTGACAATTTTTACGTTAGACCTTATTTTGCAGCCAAAACTTTTAGCCTGCTGCTTCATTGTATCTGCAAGTATATATCCCTTAACCGCCGGAACTCCGGGATAATTGGCAACCTCCTCGGTCAGAACCATTTGTCCGCCAACCGCACCTTCATTTAAAATAAGTGTACTTAGTTTTGAACGTGAGGTATAAATTCCGGCACTTAATCCGGCAGCACCGGCACCAATTATCATTACATCAAAAACTTCTTTCATTTTTCACACCTCTACTGCAAAATGCTCATTTAAAACTGAAGTAATTTGCTGCATATTCTGAATACTGCTTGTGGCATGTACTACTTTTCCGTTTTTGTAATACATATTAAACGGCAATCCCATAAACTCCCTGCACTCAGGTGCATTTCTAATTACGGAAGCTTCAGGATTATCGAATGCCATAACTGCAAATTTAACACCGGCAACCTCATCTTCCAGCTCTTCCATCACATCATATACCGGAATGCACATCGGGCCCATACGTCCGCAGGATACCATTACATTTTCATTTTCACTGATTAATTT
>CAZXTX010000175.1:0-6442 GCA_964643695.1 uncultured Mariniphaga sp.
TTCATTGAATCTGTAATAAAATTACCTGTCTCCATATTAAACTCTTTTGCAACTTCAGCAAGCACATCTTTAAAATAGAATGCAATTGAACCAATACAGTTAAAGCTGTACTTCTGATAATCCGAATATCCTTTTACCAGATTGCTGAAAAAATCATGAAAAGATTCATAAACCACATTGTAATAATATGGATTATCATTTAAGTGGTCTCCTGCAAATCTTGCAAAAGAAGCACAATATCTGTTTGGAACAGAATGTTCATATACCTTATTAAGCAAATCTATCGGAGAGAGCTGATAAGTTTCAAAAAAGGCATCCCTAACAGTATCAGGCATATATCCCCTAATATAATCTCCGATTATTTTTTTCCCGATATAACTTCCGCTACCCTCGTCTCCCAAAAGAAAGCCAAGTGATTCAATATTTTGCAAAACATCTTTACCGTCATAAATGCAGGTATTAGTTCCTGTACCGAGTATGGCAGCAAATCCGCTGTTTTTTCCCAAAAGAGCACGGGCTGCCGCTAACAAATCTGTTTCAACCTTAACACCGGCATTTTGAAAAACATTAGCAATACCATCGATTAATATCTGATCAGTTTTTTCAGAATATCCGCCACCTGCACTATACATAAATACTTGCTGCACTTCATGTGCAATTATTGCTATATATTCAGGAATACTTTTCGCTAATGAAGCACTTATCTCATCTGCATTTACAAAAAAAGGATGATATCCTTCGGTTTCAAAATAAAATTCTTTGCCGGATTCGTCAATTAAGCACCAGCTTGTTTTGGTGGAACCACCGTCTGCAACTAAAATCATTGTTTTTTATTTTTTTCGCAAACTCTAATTAACCTGCCTGCGATTAGGTTTTTGATTTATTTTTAAATAATATGTTCACCAAAATTATTAAAAATTACGACTATTCAATTGAATTTTAACTTCCGTCAAAAAGTTGACCGTCTCTATTCTCTTCCCTTGTATAAAAACGGGTTGTGGGGTATGCAAACTTAATGTCGTTATGATTTTTAAAACGGCTTAAAATATCTGTCCAAATCTCATTTTCAGTTCCGCGCCGTTTGCGTGGATTACACAAATACCTGACAGTAAGAAGGATACCAAACTCTTTAATTGAAGTATAAACGTAGGGAGTAAGATATTTAAAATGAATCATAAAATTTTTACTTGCTTCAAATATCTCTTTTTCAGCATCCTTTTTAATATGTGCTGCCCTGTTGTTTGCAATATCCTGAAGTATCTGTCTTGCTTTCTCCCAATTACTTTCAAAAGTCAGCCGAACCTCCAGTTCATTCCATATATAATCAAAACCGGCACTGTAATTTATCTGAGGTTCTGTAAAAACCTTTCCGTTTGGTATATGAATCAGACGGCCTGTACTCTGGTCGGCATCAACCCAGTTACCAATTTCAAGAATGGTAAACTGAAACAGCCGCATATCAATTACGTCACCTGCATGTTCGCCAATCTGAACTCTGTCGCCAACTCCAAATGGCTTTCTCACAAAAATAAAAAACCAGCCGGCCACATTTATCAAAGGGTCTTTAAGAACCAATGCAAGTCCTGCAGAAAGCAAACCCAAAAATGCGCCAAACTGCCTGAATGCCTGAATCCACACACTTCCCACCAAAATTATTCCGATAAACGGAACTGCAATTGAAATAATACGTTTCCATTGATAGCGTGCTCTGGGATTTTTTGTATGCCGCCACACAATGCGATAAGCAATTAATTTTGATAAATATAAAAATATAATGATTATCAGGGATATTATAATCTTTCTTACTACTTCAGGTGATAATCCCGTTGTTTCAGATAAATATTCGTTTATATTTTCCATTGAATGTGCGATAAAGAGGTGAAAATTACAATTATTTTGGAAACTCTGAAATTATTTCAAAACCATTTTTTCTTTTTAAAAAAGTATAACATTCCTACTGCCATAACAACCATTACCGCCAGCATTATAAAATATCCATATTTAAAATGAAGTTCAGGCATAAAGTCAAAATTGGTTCCATAAATTCCAGTTATAAGAGTCAGGGGGATAAAAACCGATGCAAATATTGTTAAAACCTTCATCACCTCGTTTGTTCGACTGGCAATATTTGAATGATAAATATTCAGGTAATCGTTAGTCATGTTATAATAAATCTTTACTGCTTCCATTGCCTGTGTAACAAGATCTGTAAGGTCTTTAAGATATGTTAAAGTCTTCTTTTGAATCAGTTCCGATTCTGATTTGTTTAACGAATACATTATTTCGCTGAGCGGAAAAATTGATTTCTGCAAAAAACCGATATTGGTTTTAAAACGATAAATTTCTTCAAGTGTCGATTTACCGGTCCTGTCAAATACCTCCTCTTCCATTTCTTCCAGAATTGTTCCCATACTTTCAATTGTGTGAATATAACTGTCGGCAAGAGTATCCATCAGTGAATAAACAAGATAATCGGGGCCTGCATATCTTATTCTGCCTCTTGAATTACGGATTCGTTCTCTTACAGATTCAAAATTTTTTGTTGGTTTTTCCTGAAAAGTTATTACAATATTTTTTAAAAGCACAATGGTAACATGCTCGCCTGCAACTCTTTTTAATTCGTTCCGATAACTCAGGATTTTAAGAAAAATAGTTATGTTATTATCATTCTCAACTATTTTCGGACGCTGGTCGGTGTTCATTATGTCTTCTAATTCCAGCGGATGGATTGAAAACCTTTTACCGGCCTTTTCAATTGTTTCTGTCTCTTCCAAACCATAAATATTAACCCACATTGTGGAACCGTTACCGGTTAATTCCGGTATTTCATCAATAGAGGAAACCACTGTTTCCTCCAGTTTTTCCCTGTTATAAATCATTACATTTATTTCGGGTTTTTCCATCTTCCGGTTACCTATAAAAATAAGTGAACCGGGTGTTTTCCCGTGTGAATCTTTGCGGCTTTTGATAAATCGTGCCATTACTCAATGGTTTTTTGGTTTTTGGAATGTACAAAAAGAATAGTTCCCAAATCATCGTATCCTTCAAATACTTTTTCTTTTTCCCTCTTAACAAGTTCTTCACGAATTCCGATAAGTGTAAGTCCGGCATTTACTGAATGTTCATTAATTATGGATTTTGCCGAAATATCTGGTTCCTGAACAATAAGTCTGATATTTTTTCCTGAAATAGGCAGTCTTCCTGAAAGTACCAAAGCATCCATGGCTTTTTGGGTTGCTTCAATGTTTTCCGGACGACAGATGTTAAATATCTGGATATGTCCCTTACGCCAGTCGGGATGCCCCGAAATAATGAAGCCAAGCAAAACCATCAGATTTGCATTTTCGGTATCCAGCGAGTTTATCCATATATGAATACCTTTTTTAAACTGAATTTCGCGGTTACTGCCCGAAAGAATGCAGATATCAAAATCACCCGAGCTGACAAGTGAAAAATTGTCAACAATTTCATCGAGGTTTGAAGGATTATCCTTGTCAAATTCAAAAATTACCATGTTGTTTTCCATACCTGCTATTCCCGGAATTTGAATTGCCTGAGCAATCGCCGATGTATTGGATGGTGAAATCAGAGTATCAATATATACGTGGTTATCAATGTTGCTTACATGGTTAATAAGCTTTCTGTGCTCAGTGCGTGCCTGCTCGGCTGATGCCTTTGAATAGTAACCGACAATATGGTGCAGATAGGTTCCGAATCCGTATTTATAAGAAATCCAGTTGAGTAACCTGAATGCCTTATCGCGTTTAAAGGAATCCTTTGAAATACAAATCGCACTCGGACGCCACTCTTTGTTTATTTTTTTAGCCTGCTTTTTCTGTATCATAACCTGCAGGTTCCGGTTTAGCTGAAACAGTGCATTTGCAAAAATTGATGCGAATCCTTTTCGCGATTTATGATAGTGGTTAATATATAAATAGATAACTGTAATAAATCCGAAAGAGAGGATTGTGTAAATTGTACTAATTTTAAACATCACCCACACCGAAACCACAAAACCAATTAAAGAAATATACCAGCGTGATTTAAATGAAGGCCGGTATGACGGAGATGAACCAAAATGGTTTAAAAATGAAATAAGACACAGCGATCCGTAAGTAACCATAAAAAACATGGAAATAATTGATGCAACTGCGTTAACATCTCCAAGTGCCACAAAGACAAATGCAATTACTGCCGTAATTAAAGTTGCGTTTACAGGTTCATTATCGGTTTCCCGTCCTTTTGCAAGCCACCGGTTCAGTTTTTTTGAAGGAAGTGCATTGTCAAAAGCAAGTGCCTGCAAAGTGCGCGGTGCAACCATTACCGAGCCAAGTGCCGATGATATTGTAGCTGCTGCAAGACCTATCGGAATAATAAATGAACCGCCAACTGCAATTTTTGCCATAATAAGCTGATGTTCAAGTAAATCTTCAGATGTTGCAGATACAGCGAGTTTGTAAACCACAAAAACATAGATTATCATTCCCGAAACAGTAGCCAGAACTGTTCCCAGCGGAATTGAAAATGAAGGTCTTTTTAAATCTCCCGATAATCCGACACCGGCAGTCATACCTGTAAATGCGGGAAAAACTATTGCAAAAACCACAAAGAAATCCTGCATGTTACTAAATTGAATTGAAGCAATATTAAAATCCGGCCCTGATACACTATTGCCTTTACCAATAAAAAACATGGCAAGCGAAATAAATAAAATGGCAACAACAATATAAAGTGCTTTTACACCAAGGTTTGCGCCTTTTTTAACAATAAGCACTGCCAGTCCAATCATTACCGGTATGCTGATAATCTGCCGAGGCAGTGTAAGATTCAGTTTTTCTGAAAAGAAATTAAAAACAAACTCAAAAGCTTCGGTAAATGCAATAACGTAAAATGCAACGCTGATTGCCTGCGACATAAACAGAGCAATACCGATTGTGGCACCAATATTCAGTCCGAACGAACGCGAAATTATAAAGTATTCACCGCCGCCTTCAACCCGTTTGTTGGTTGCAATTTCCGAAATTGCAAGTGCAGTTGGAATTGTAACAAGATGCCCCAGTATAATTATCAGAATTACACCCCAAAAACCCAATGTACCAACAGCAAAGCCAAAACGCAAAAACAATATGGCACCAAGGATTGTGGAAATGGCAGTAAAAAATACAGGTGCGGTACCAAATTTATTTTCGGAACTGTTCATAAAACTGATGTTTTTTATAAAATAATTGTTTTAACAACAATTAAAAATTCAAGAACAAATTAAAAAAAATTATCTGTCTGTAAGCACGGTTTAATGAAAATTTATTGCAGAGAGTTGCTTTTAGTGTAATTTCAAATGAATTCATATTATCAATTTTATTAAATTGCGGCTTCTATATTTCACCAACTGGTATTTTAATTTTAATATAGTATAAGTCAGTTTTAAAGTCAAAATTATGGGAAACAGCAAAAACCGTTTTTTCGAAAAGAGTGGACTTCCCCGCCGGCTTGCATGGGGTTACTTAGGAGTTTTAATTTTTATGATGGGTGACGGAATGGAACAGGGATGGCTCAGTCCCTATCTGCTGGAAAGAGGATTGACAATACAGCAGTCAGCCGCACTGTTTTCCGTTTACGGAATAATTGTGGCAGTTTCCTCATGGCTGTCGGGAGTTTTGGCCGAAGGTTTCGGAGTTAAAAAGACCATGCTGGCAGGCCTGCTGCTATTTCTTGCCGGAACATTCGGTTTTGTAGGTTATGCACTTCCGGGGCTGCATATCGGGGCAATGCTGTTTACTTATGCAATTCGCGGGTTTGGATATCCCCTGTTTGCTTATGCCTTTCTGGTGTGGATTACATATGTAAGTCCGCCAAAATCTCTGGGCAGAGCTGTAGGATGGTTTTGGTTTGTTTTTACGGGCGGACTGGTAGTTTTTGCTGCTTTCTATTCAAGCTGGGCAATTAATAAAATCGGATATATAAACACTCTCTGGAGTGCAGTGGTATGGGTATTGATTGGTGCCTTTTTTGCCCTCGTGCTGGTTAAGGATAAATCTGTAAGCGGCATCAGCGGAGGTTTAAAAGAAAAATTAAATGAACTGATAAAGGGGCTTACCATTGTAAAAGAGGAACCGAAAGTATTTTTGGGCGGCCTTGTAAGAGTTATTAATACAACGGCACAATTTGCCTTTCCGGTATTTCTGCCTACCTACATGGCACAGTACGGACTTTCAACAACCGAATGGCTTCAGATATGGGGAACTATTTTTACAAGCAATATAATTTTCAATCTGATTTTTGGATTTGTGGGCGATTCATTTGGCTGGCGCAACACGGTAATGTGGTTTGGCGGTGTAGGCTGTGCAATTTCAACACTTCTGGTTTATTATTCACCGCAATTTTTTGATAACACCTTTTTGGCTGTTATGATTTCCGGTGTAATCTGGGGTGCACTTTTAGCCGG
>CAZXTX010000176.1:0-6428 GCA_964643695.1 uncultured Mariniphaga sp.
CTCTTGTGAAATAGATTTTTACTTATTCTTCCTGAACGGGTGAAATTGCTTTTATGATACTTTCGGTCAGGTACAGCCGAATAAATCAGACCCAGACCCGCCTGAACTACAGCCGAAGTATTCTTGCTTTTTTGCATTATGGTTTTCCCTTCAATTACCTTATAGTCATAATTTGGAACACCATTCACAATATCAGAGCGAATAAGCGATGCAGTTGCATCAAAATACACATCAAACTTGTCGGATAACCGATAAGTCATCCCAAAACCTGCACCTCCTGTCGGAACCACTGCCTTTGGCGATTTGCTGTTTCTGGTACCTTTTGAAAAAAGAGTTCCGATATTATTTTCAACACTGTAAACCGGATCTTTAAAACTAAAATCGGTTCCGATAAAGGAAATTCCACCCTGTGCTTTTAAAAAAAAGTTGAAATAATCTGACAAAGGCAAAATATAGAAGCGGGTGGTTGCCGAAACACTGAAAATGTTAGTGTTATAATACAATTCATTTTTGGGATATTTATTATTGTCGGGAAGCGGATTGTTTCTTGAAAGAAAAAAATTATACATAGGTGCTGTTGGTGTTTCCCCGTTTAAATGAAGATATCCCAGCTGCAGACCCAATTCAAAGTCGGGTGTAACCGATCTGGAGATTTCCAGCTCTGCACCCGGTTTTAACACAGGAACAAAATTCTTTGCACCGGGGTAAGCAAATGTTTCGGAAGGTTCTGTTTCTGCACGTCCGACTTCCCCTAAAAAAATTCCGCTGTTTGCATTTAACCGGTATCTGTAAATCTGACCGTTTGATGAACCGGCTGCAAAAAGCAAAAGCAGGAAAACCAAATAATACCTGAACATGATTGCTGTAAATACAAAGTTTATTGCAAGATATTATAAACTTTCACCAAATTCTAATTTTTCATTCAAAATTCATCGGTGCACTTTTACATGTTTTGCATCAATAAGTTTAAAGAGTTTATCCGCCCTTCTCAATTTGGTTTCCACCGGAACGGAAATCTGCTGGCCTTTCAGCCCCTCTTCAACCGCTTGCAGCTCCACCCTTATCTCCTTAACCGTTGTTTGAACCACTCCGGTAGTTGGGCCTGTAATAATAATTTCATCGCCGGGTTTAAGGTTTAACGTTTCAAGCTTAAATTCGGCAACCTTCAAATTTGTAAAATAGTTGGTGCATTTACCGGCATATATTTTCCGTTTAGTAGCCTGAGAGCCATAATTTGAACTCCATTCGCCCAACCGCTGGCCAAGATAATAGCCATCCCAGAATCCTCTGTTAAACACCGTTGCAAGACGTTCGTCCCAGTCTTCAATTTTCTCTTCTGTAAAAGTATTGTCAAAGTATGACTCAACAGCTTCATGATAACATTCAACAGTGGTTTTTACATATTCGGGTGAACGGGCACGTCCTTCAATTTTAAGCACTGAAACACCGGCATCTAATATTTTATTCAGAAAATGAATGGTTTTCAGATCTTTGGGCGACATTATGTATTCATTGTCAATTTCCAGTTCGCCACCTGTTTCCTTGTCGGTAACAACATAGGCACGGCGGCATGTTTGCAGACAGGCACCACGGTTTGCAGATGAATTCATCTCATGAAGACTGAGATAGCATTTTCCGCTTACGGCCATGCACAAAGCACCGTGAACAAACATTTCGAGCCTGACAAGATTACCCGAAGGCCCCTTTACCTGATGCTCTTCAATCAGTTTACTTATTTCCCACACCCTTCCAATATTCATTTCACGCGCTAAAACAACAACATCGGCAAATTGCGCATAAAATTTTACCGATTCAAAATTGGTAATATTAACCTGAGTTGAAATATGAACTTCGAGGCCGATTGAACGGGCATACATAATTACTGAAATATCGGCAGCTATTACGGCAGACACACCTGCTTTTTTTGCAGCATCCAGCACTGATTGCATCTGTCCGGTTTCATTGTCAAAAATTTCAACATTAAGGGCAAGGTATGTCTTTACATTATGCAAAGAAGCAATCTCAACTATTTTGTGTAAATCATTTAGCGAAAAATTTTTTGCGGAACGCGAACGCATATTCAGATGTTCAACACCAAAATAGACTGAACCGGCACCTCCCTGAACAGCAGCCATAAGCGACTCGTAAGAACCCACCGGTGCCATAATTTCAATATCTCTTTGCCTCATTTTTTTAAATTAAAGACACAAAGGTACAATATTTTAAAAGAGAAAAGATTTTTCATTTTCTCTATATTTGCATCTGATTTCAAAAATATAAGAATGAGCAGTCAAAAAATCCGGGTACGTTTTGCCCCCAGCCCAACCGGCCCGCTTCATATGGGTGGTGTGCGCACGGCACTTTTTAATTACCTTTTTGCAAAAAAGAATAATGGTGATTTTATTCTCCGCATTGAAGATACCGATCAAAACCGGTTTGTTCCGGGTGCAGAAGAGTATATAGTCGAAAGTCTGAAATGGTGCGGCCTCAATCCTGATGAAAGTCCGGAAACAAGTGGAAATTACGGCCCCTACCGCCAAAGTGAACGCAAAAGTTTGTATAAAAAATATGCTGACCGGCTTGTGGAAAACGGTAATGCATACATCGCTTTTGACACACCCGAAGAGATTGAAGAACTGAGAAAAGAAGCAGAAGCAAAAAAGGAAACATTTTCATACGGAATAATCAGCAGGGCATTTCTGAACAATTCACTGAATCTTTCCGCCCGTGAAGTTGAACAAAAAATTGCCGCCGGCGAACCATATGCAATCAGATTTAAAATGCCAGAAGATATTGATGTTACCGAAACCGATTTAATCCGCGGCAGTGTAACTTTTAATACTACCAAAAGCCTTGACGACAAAGTGCTGTTTAAATCGGACGGTATGCCAACCTATCATCTGGCAAACGTGGTTGACGACCACCTGATGGAAATTACACACGTTATCCGCGGTGAAGAGTGGCTTTCGTCAATGCCGCTGCATGTGCTGCTTTACCGTGCACTTGGCTGGGAAGACAGCAGGCCTGAATTTGCACACCTTCCTCTTATTCTGAAACCGCAGGGAAAAGGCAAGCTCAGCAAGCGCGACGGCGATAAAATGGGATTTCCCGTTTTCCCGCTAAAATGGAAAGACCCTGCCACCGGTGAAATTTCCCGCGGTTACCGCGAAGACGGATATTTTCCTGAAGCTTTTATCAATATGCTCGCACTTTTAGGCTGGAATCCGGGAACCGAACAGGAGTTTTTCAGCATAGATGAGCTCATCTCACTTTTCAGCCTCGAAAGGGTGGTAAAATCCGGTTCGCAGTTCGATCCGGAAAAAGCAAAATGGTTTAACCGCCACTATTTTCAGGAAAAATCAGATGAAGAAATTGCAGAATTATTCAAAACAGTTCTGAATGAAAAAGGTATTTCCGAAACACCTGAAAAAATTCTTGCGGTTGTTTCCGAAATTAAGGAAAGGTGTGAATTTACTTCTGACCTTTGGGAACAGGGAAGTTTCTTTTTTAAAGCTCCAAAATCGTATGATGAAAATACCATAAAAAAGCGGTGGAAGGAAGAAACACCGGAACAGCTTGCGGCCATTGCCTACCTTTTTGAAAAGTGTAAAACCTGGGAAGCTGCAAATATTAAAGAGTCATTTTCGGAGTTTATGAACAGCAAAGGATGGAATTTTGGTGCGGTAATGAATCCGCTGCGCCTCTGTCTTGTTGGTGGCAACATAGGCCCCGACCTGTTCAGAATTTGTGAAATTTTAGGAAAAAAGGAGACAATAAAACGAATTGAAACAGCAATTGAGCTTATTAAATAAATTTTTATTTTACAGCTACTGTTTTAATATTCACAAACTCTCTTATACCATACCAGGAAAGCTCCCTGCCGTAACCACTTTCCTTTATGCCGCCAAACGGCAGCCTCGGATCTGATTTCACAAAATCGTTAATAAAACAACTTCCTGCCTGAAGCTGTTTTTCGGCAATTTTTACACCCCTGTTTATGTCAGTGGTAAATAGTGCGGCTCCCAGTCCGAAAATTGTATCATTGGCAACTTTTACAGCCTCTTTTTCATCCTTTACACGAATTACCGAGGCTACCGGGCCAAACAGCTCCTCTTCATAAGCCGGCATACCGGGTTTAACATTTTCCAGAATAGTTGGCGGATAAAAAGCTCCTTTCCGGTCGGGGACGGCACCTCCCATAACAATTTCGGCACCCTTTTTCAGAGATTCGTAAACCTGACGATGCAGTTCATCGCGTAAATCTTCACGGGCTAAAGGCCCCATTGTTGTTTTGGGATCGCGCGGATCTCCAAAAACTGCCCCGTTCATTTCATGTGCAAAATATTCCAGAAACTCGGAAAAAACCTGCTCAACCACAATAAAACGCTTGGCACCTATACAGCTTTGTCCCGAATTCAGCAATCTTCCGCGAGCACATACTCGGGCAGCATATTCCAAATCGGCATCTTCCAGTATCAGATACGGGTCGCTTCCGCCAAGTTCAAGAACACATTTCTTTAACACGCTGCCGGCCACAGATGCAACACTTCTGCCGGCAGCATCACTTCCGGTAAGCGTAACGCCTTTTACCGCATTATGCTTTATTACAGCATCAACCTGACTGCCGCCAATTAAAAGAGTACGAAACAAATTATCGGGAAAGCCTGCTTCACGAAAAAGGTCTTCTATGGCAAGCGCACACCCCGGAACATTGGAAGAATGCTTCAGCACTACAGTGTTGCCGGCCATAATTGCCGGAGCGGCAAACCGGAAAACCTGCCAAAAAGGAAAGTTCCAGGGCATAACCGCCAAAATTACCCCAAGGGGCTGATAACAAACATAAGAATTGGAAAAATCCGATTTAATTACTTCATTCTCAAGAAAGTTCTCGGCATTCTCTGCATAATAATCGCAAACCCATGCACACTTTTCAATTTCAGCAGTTCCTTCATACACAACCTTACCCATCTCCACAGCCATGAGAGCTGCCAGTTCTTCCTTTTTGGATTTTAACAATGATGAAAGGTTTTGCATTAGCTGACTGCGTTGCAAATAAGTGGTCTTTTTCCATTGCTGCCAGCATTTATCAACAGAACTTATAATTCTGTTTACCCCTTTTTCCGTATATGGCTCGTAAACCTTAATTAATTTCCCGGTAGCAGGATTCACTGATTTTATCATAGCTGCTGTAATTAGTATTTACAAATCTAACCTTTAATACTAATTACGAAAAAAAAGCCCGGGAGTTCTAAAAAACCTGATTTATTGGTTTAAAGAATACAATTGCTGATTATCAGTCTGCTGCTGCAACAATATTGAAATTAAGTGTAAATTTATCATAAATGAGGTTATCCCCGAGTCCAGAAAAGAATTTACCCGACCTGAAACGGATGTCATAAAGAGTGCGGTCAACTTCCATTATTCCCTCGGCTTTCAGGTTTTTACCGGAAAAAGCAAGATTAACGTCAAACTCAATTTCTTTGGTAATTCCTTTAATCGTTAAACCGGCAGTAATGGCATATACATTTCCTGCTTTGTGCTTCACATTTTTAATTTCAAGGGCTGAAACCGGAAATTTCTCAACCGAAAAGAAATCATCGGACTTCAGATGTCCGACAAGTTTTTTATTCATCGATTCGTTGGTAAGGTCTTCAGAAATAATGGAGTTCATATCCATTTGCACAGAACCGCCTTTAATTTTAAAATCTTCTATAATCAGATTTCCGCTTTTTATTTCGATTGTTCCGTAGTGTTCGCCGGTTACTTTTTTTCCGTTCCATTTTACTTTGCTCTCGGTTTTATTAAGCTTGTAATCAGCGGCTGACAACTGAAAACTGAGAAAAATTCCGATTAACAGGGTTGTTGTAAGATTTCCAATTTTTTTCATTTTTTTAATTTTAAAGTTTCACATAAAATAATAAAAGACAAAAAAGTATTATTTTCGGTCGAAAATAAAAAAAAGCAACGAATTTCCGCTGCTTTTATCAATTATTTAATTTAATAACTATTTAACTATTCTGATTTCAGATTCCATTTCCATCACTTTTTTATAAACAGCCGTAACACCGCAATATTTATCTTCAGAAAGTTTTACCGCTCTTTCAAGTTTATCAACAGGCAGGTCTTTACCTTTAAACTGATAAACTATCTTCGCTTTATGGTAATATTTTGGATGTTCTTCGGTAACATCAGCCTCCACAATTACATTGAAAGCTTCCGGTTCCACCTTCATTTTTTTCAGAATCATTATAACGTCAATACCGGTACAGCCTGCAAGTGCTGTGAGCATAAGTTTTTTTGGACGCGGCCCAAGATCGCTTCCTCCCGTTTCTTCTGAGGCATCAATAATTACCTTATGTCCGTCCATATCGGTTTCAAAAGCAACTTTATCGGTCCAGGCTAAATCTACGATGTGTTTCATATTAAAT
>CAZXTX010000177.1:0-6425 GCA_964643695.1 uncultured Mariniphaga sp.
TCGGGTTGGATTTTTATCACGTTTATGTATAAAGTAATCTTTTTATGTACTTTTGTGTTATGGAAATAAAAACATTCAATCAACATCTTGACGAAAGATATGACAAAATTGGCAGCAACAAACGAACAGAGTTTGAAATTAAAGCGAAAGCATTTGCTATTGGTGAAATTATCCGTGAGGAGAGAAAGCAAGCCAATCTTACGCAAGAAGAACTTGCAGAAAGAATTGGTGCCAAGAAAAGTTATATTTCTCGTATTGAAAACGGACATACGGACATTCAACTTTCTACACTTTACAAACTGATTGAATTGGGGTTAGGATTAAAGTTAAACTTATCAATAGGATAATAAAACCCTTTCATAACAATCGGTATTACTGAATTTAATTTGCAATCTTTCTGAAATTGAATAATAAAATATGGATAACAAATTTTCGGATATTATTCAAATTATTAAAAATTCAAGAAACAGTGCTGTCAAAGCTGTAAATGCTGAAATGATAAATTTGTATTGGAAGATTGGTGAACATATCAGCATAAAAGTCAAGGAAAGTGAATGGGGAAAATCTGTCGTTAAAGAACTTGCCGAATACATTCAATCAACAGAACCTTATTTAAAAGGATTCTCCGATAAAAATCTTTGGAGAATGAAGCAGTTTTACGAGACTTATAAAGATTATCCAAAACTCTCAATACTGTTGAGACAAATCAGCTGGTCTCACAACCTGGCTATATTTTCAAGATGCAAAACTTTTGAAGAAAGAGAGTTTTATTTGAAATTATCCAAAAAAGAAAATTATAGTTTTCGCGAATTAGAAAGACAAATTTCAAGTAGTCTATATGAAAGAACAATAATTGGAAATACAAAACTCTCAACAGTGGTGAGAGAAATTCCTAACGACTTAACTAATACTTTTAGAGACAGCTATATTTTTGACTTTTTAAATTTGCCTGAAAAGCATTCGGAAGATGATTTGCAAAAGGGTTTAATTCAACAAATGAAAAACTTTATTCTCGAATTAGGTCGAGATTTTTTATTCGTAGGAGAAGAATATAAAATTCAAGTTGGAAATTCTGACTTCTATATTGACCTGCTGTTTTATCATCGTGGATTACAATGTTTAGCAGCGTTTGAATTAAAAACAGACAAATTCAAACCTGAACACATAGGACAACTGAATTTTTATTTGGAGGCTTTGGATAGAGACGTGAAAAAAGAAAATGAGAATCCGAGTATTGGAATTCTAGTATGTAAAGACAAGGACAATGAAGTCGTTAAATATGCTTTAAGTCGAAGCCTTTCCCCTACTATGATTACACAATATGAAACTCAATTACCCGACAAAAAACTATTACAACAAAAACTGAAACAAATTATTGACAATGAATAAAAATTTAATCGTAAGAATTTGGCAAGCAGTTGACAGGCGGTTTGAATGTAAAGCGGACAAGTCGTTTCTCCGCCTGCCGCCTGCCTACCGGAGAGGCAGGGGGTGAACATTTTCTGCAAGGGGAAGGTGTTATTTTCTGACAATCCATATATCCTGTGGCCGCCATTTGTCTGATCCAGGCTCTCTTTCAATGTGTTCCAGAATTTGCACGGATGTAAAAAGTCCTTTCATAAATTCTGAAGGCTGAAATGCCGAAAAAGTGCGGTGGCCTTCTTTTGTTTTTCCCCTGACAACCGGTTTGCCGCTGTCAAACTTTTTGAGTTCGGTTCGGGTCAGCTTGTTCCGGAAATTTTTTCCCTGTGTGGTAAAGAGCATTATTCCGCCCGGTTTTAAAACTCTTAACAACTCATTAATCCATAGCGTATGCATTTTTTCACTTAAATGTGTGAAAACTGAAATGCCGTAAATAATGTCAAAAAAGTTGTTTTCGTAGGGCAGCTCTGCTTCTTCACCGTTTCTGTTGAACTGAATATCCGGCAGGTTTTCTGAACACCATGCTATTGATTTTGCATTGTAATCGGTACCGTAAAATTTACAGTCACTGCCGGTGAAACTGTGCAGATGTCTTATTACCCTTCCCGGCCCGCATCCCCAGTCAAGTATTTTTATATTTTCGGTATTAATATGTCTTTTAAAATGATTGGTTAGCCACTCTGCGGTTTTTTGTCCGTCAGAGTAATATTTTTCATAATCCAGTCTGAATGATTCGTATATCAGATAGTCGGGCGGTAGTTTTATTTCCAGATTTCTCTTAATAAAGTCACTGTTTCTTTTTTTGTTTTTCAGTTTTTCAATATGAAACCGGATGTAATCGGCAGGCCGCAACAATCTGGTGTGTCTTAAAAACCACGATATTAATTTCTTATGCATTAACAGTTATTCAGTAATAATAAAAAAGTAAAAATACTCTTTTTTGTTGTTAACCTTGAACCTACATTGTGGGATAGAATGCATCTTTAAAATGTTCAAGTTCATGCCCGTTTTTGAAAAATATCACGGTAATTACATCAAAACGGGTTTCGAGATGCAAATCTTTTTCAAAAATATATGCTTCGGCAGCTTCAACAATGCGTTTTATTTTTGAATTGGTTACTGCCTCCGAAGGGTGTTCGTAGCGTATGCCGTTGCGCGATTTTACTTCAATTATAACAAGCTGATTGCCATCGGTAGCAACAATATCCAGTTCCAGATGACCGTGATACCAGTTGGTGTCCCTGATTTTATAGCCTGATTTTATTATGTGCTGCTGAGCAAGTTCTTCTGCTTCCTTCCCTATGTCTCTGGTTGATGTCAATTTTAATTATTTAAATCTCAGACTGTTATAGTTTGCTTTAATTCGGTTTTGTCAGGTTTTACATTAAGTTCCCATGTTTGTCCAAGTGTAAGTGCCAGGTTTTTTTCTTCGTGGCCTGCCGGAAAGTCAAAACAAACCGGATAGTCATACTCTTCCACGGCTTCTGTTATTATTTGCCGCACCGTTTTCCCGAAAGGCGTGTCATTGTCCTGTATCTCAGAAAAATTACCTGCTATCAGTCCGGCAATGTTTTTTAGTTTGCCGCTGAGTTTCAGTTGCAGCATCATTCTGTCAATGCGGTATAAATATTCGTTGATGTCCTCAATAAAAAGAATTTTTCCGTTGGTGTCAGGTTCAAATGGTGTTCCCAGCAAACTTGTGATTATTGCAAGGTTCCCTCCGGTAAGTTCACCGGTTGCTTTTCCATACTTACCGGTATCGGCAGAAGGAACTGAATAGTAAATATTCTCGCCTGTAACTGTTTGTATTAATGATTGAAGACTTTCACCCGGCAACCCCTTTTCATCTAAAAAATAGCGGGGCATCACACCGTGTACGGTTGCCATCCCTTTTTTATTAATATATGAATGCAAAACCGTTATATCGCTGAAACCTATTATCCATTTCGGATATTTGAAAAGGGCGTCAAGATTAAGTTTGTCGATTATCCGCACCATGCCGTAACCGCCTCTTGAGCACAACACGGCAGAAGCTTCGGTATCATCGAGTGCGGTTTGCAAATCTTCAAGTCTTTGCCGGTCGGTACCTGCAAACTGATTGTATTCTGCAAAAACATTTTTCCCCAGTTCAACCCTGAATCCATTGTTGGTCAGCCATTCGGCAGCCGGAAGCACAAATTCCTTCTTTACTTTTCCGGCAGGCGAAACAATATGTATTTTATCACCCTTTTTAAGGTATGGCGGTATAATCATTTCAAATTCGTATAAATTAAAAATTGAATCTGATTTCAAATTATACAATAATAATTAAAAAAGCCTGAAAAGAAAGTTATTTTTGCGGCCTGTTTAAAACTAAATTTGTAGAAATGAACTGGATAATACTGATAATAGGAGGTTTATTTGAAGTCGGGTTTGCATTCTGTCTCGGAAAAGCAAAAGAAACTGCCGGACAGGAAATGATGTTGTGGTATTTGGGATTTTTGATAACTCTTGGAATAAGCATGTTCCTTTTGGTTAAGGCATCGCAAACTTTGCCGATAGGAACGGCTTATGCGGTATGGACAGGAATTGGTGCAGCCGGAACTGTTTTGATTGGGATTTTTATTTTTAAGGAACCTGCGACTTTTTCGAGGATTTTCTTTCTTTCAACTTTGATTTTGTCAATTATCGGACTAAAAGTGGTGTCGGGCTGAGTTTTTAAAAGCTGTTTATGTTTCTGAAATTATTAATGAAAAAAAATCAGACTGAAAATTTCAACCTTTTACCCGGAATACCTTCCTCTGTTTTACCGTTTTTATAAACTTCCTTTCCGTTAACAAAGGTCGATACGATTTTGTGTGAAAAAACCTGCCCTTCAAACGGTGACCATCCGCATTTATATAAAATGTTTTCAGGTGCCACCTCCCATGGCTGATTTGGTTTTATCAGAACGAGGTCGGCATAATATCCCTCTCTTATATATCCCCTGCGGTCAATTCTGAACAGGTCGGCAGGTGCATGACACATTTTCTGAACAATCTTTTCTATGGTGATTATTCCGTTGCTGCTCATCTCCAGCATGGCTGGCAATGAGTGCTGTACCAGTGGCCCGCCGGAAGTAGCATTAAAATAGCTTCTGTTTTTTTCTTCGCGGGTGTGCGGGGCATGGTCGGTGGCAATTACATCAATTTTGCCGGCAAGCAGTGCTTCCCACAATGCTTCCTTATCTTTTACCGATTTAACAGCCGGATTCCATTTTATACAATTGCCTTTTGAAGTATAGTCGCGGTCGTCAAACCAAAGGTGATGTATGCAGGCTTCGGCGGTAATTTTTTTGTTTTTTATATCTCCTGTGGAAAAAAGAGTTGTTTCCTTTGCTGTGGAAAGATGCAGCACATGAAGTCTTGTATTGTGTTTTGATGCAAGTTCAACCGCTTTTGAAGAGGATTTGTAGCATGCCTCCTCGCTTCTTATTACAGGGTGCATGGTTACCGGCACATTTTCGCCAAACTCTTTTCTGGCCTTTTCGGCATTCTTTTTTATTGTGGTTTCATCTTCGCAATGTACGGCAATCAGTGCCGGAGCATTTTTGAAAATTTCTGTCAGGGTGTTTTCGTCGTCAACCAGCATGTTCCCGGTTGAGGAACCCATAAAAATTTTTATTCCGCATACAGACGAATAGTCGATATCCAGTAATTCTTTAAGATTGTTATTGGTGGCACCCATATAAAAAGAGTAATTTGCTGCTGACACTTCAGATGCCCTTTGAAACTTCTCCTCAAGCAGTTTTTTTGTTATGGTTTGTGGATTGGTATTCGGCATTTCCATATAGGATGTTACACCGCCTGCCACGGCGGCACGGCTTTCACTGTAAATGTCGCCTTTGTGGGTAAGTCCGGGTTCACGAAAATGAACCTGATCGTCAATTACACCCGGTATCAGGTACAGGCCGGAAGCATCAATAGTTTCAACACCGGAAAGTTCAGTGTTTTCAGGTACTTTGTGTGGCCAGATTTTTTTAATTAATTCATCTTCTATTAAAACAGAACCTTTAAAATTCAGTCCTTCGTTGAAAATTGTTGCATTCTGTATTAATATTTTCATTTTGTGATTCTTGACGGAAAATAAATTTACTTTATTTCTCTTCGGAATATTCCGGTAGTTTGTAGTCTCTGAACCAGCTGCTGATTTTCATTCTTATTACGCCCCATAATGCTTCGCTGAAAATGCCGCCGCTCATTTTTGAAGTTCCTTCTTTTCTGTCGGTAAATATTATTGGCACTTCCACAACGTTAAATCCGAATTTCCAGGCGGTAAATTTCATTTCAATCTGAAAACCGTATCCGATGAGTTTTATCTTATTCAGGTCAATTGTTTCCAGTACTTTCCGGCGGTAGCATTTAAAGCCTGCGGTTGTGTCCATTACTTTCATTCCGGTTACAATCCTTACATATTTTGATGCATAATACGACATCAGCACTCTGCCCAGCGGCCAGTTTACTACATTTATACCTGAAATATAGCGTGAGCCTATAGCCAGGTCGGCACTGTCAAGCACCGCTTTGTGCAGTCTTTCAAGGTCATTGGGGTTGTGTGAAAAATCACAGTCCATTTCAAAAATGTAATCATAACCTTTTTCAAGAGCCCATTTAAAACCTGCTATATAAGCAGTGCCAAGCCCTAATTTACCTTTACGCTCAAGAATGTGCAGTTGTTCAGGGTACTCTTTCTGAACCCGTTTTACAATTTCAGCAGTTCCGTCAGGTGAATTGTCTTCTACAATTAATAAATGAAAAGGGGTTGCAAGGGAAAAAACCTTGCGAATCATCTTTTCTGCATTCTCTTTCTCGTTGTAAGTTGGAATAATGACCAGATTTTTTGACACAATATTTAGCTTTTATGATTTTATCTGCGAATTTACATTTTTTGAGTCAATTTTGTTTCATTTTGGATAAATGAATATGTGGCCTTCCCTGCTTAACATTTCTCTAACACATTTAGTAATTGATTTCCAGCAGTTTTAT
>CAZXTX010000178.1:0-6410 GCA_964643695.1 uncultured Mariniphaga sp.
AAAGTGAAAAATGGATTGAAAAGGCAGAAGAAATTATTGATGATACCGCCGAAAAGATTTACCAGAGTAAAGCCTACAAGAAAGCCGGACGTGCAGCCGAAAAAACCACAAAAAAGCTGTTTCGTGCAGCCGGAAGGTTTTGGGGAAAATCGGAGCACTATTTTCAGAAAGGGAAAACAGACGAAAAAGATTCTGAAAAATAGATTTTCATAGAAAAAGGCGAGTTGCCCCGCCTTGAATGTTTTCACAACGGAATAATCCTTATTGTGAATTGCTTTTTAAAAGAGTAATCCAAATATATGACATAAATAGCTGAAAACAAATCTTTTAATAAAATAATTCTTTATTTTTGATAAAAACGTTTAAAAACCAATAAAATGAAAACAATTTTAGGACTTGACCTTGGAACAAACTCCATCGGATGGGCATTGGTAGAACAAAATTTCGACAAAAGACAAGGAAAAATAATTGGAATGGGAAGTCGGATTATACCAATGACTCAGGATATTCTTGGTGAATTTGACAAAGGCAATACTGTTTCCCAAACTGCTGAACGGACAGGATACAGAGGGGTCAGACGGTTACGTGAACGACATTTGTTAAGGCGTGAACGTTTGCACAGAGTTCTGAATGTATTGGAATTTTTACCGGAACATTATTCAAAACAAATAGATTTTGAAAATAGGCTCGGTAAATTCAAAAACGAAACTGAACCTAAACTCGCATATAAAAACAAGGAATTTATCTTCAAAGATTCGTTTAATGAAATGCTGACTGATTTTAAAGCAAAACAACCGGAGCTTGTAAAAAATGGAAAACTGATACCTTACGACTGGACAATTTATTATCTGCGAAAAAAAGCACTTAGCCGAAAAATAACAAAAGAAGAAATAGCCTGGATAATTCTCAATTTCAATCAAAAAAGGGGCTACTATCAATTACGTGGAGAAGAAGAGGAAGAAAATCCAAATAAACTTGTAGAATTCCACTCTCTGAAAATTGTAGATGTTATTCCCGATGAAAAACCGAATGTAAGAGGTGATTTATGGTACTCTTTATATCTTGAAAATGGATGGATTTACAGACGCTCAAGTAAAACACCCTTGTTTGACTGGAAAGATAAGGTGCGTGATTTTATTGTTACCACAGATTTAAACGATGACGGTTCAGTTAAAACCGATAAAGAAGGAGCTGAAAAACGCAGTTTCAGGGCTCCGGCAGAAAATGACTGGAATTTAGTAAAAAAGAAAACCGAAAAAGAGATAGAAACATCTCAAAAAAAAGTTGGCGCATATATATACGATACTCTTTTACAAAATCCCGGTCAAAAAATCAGAGGAAAACTAATTCGTACAATTGAACGAAAATACTACAAAAACGAATTGATTGCAATTCTGAAAAAACAAATTGAACTACAACCCGAACTATTTAGGGAAGATTTGTATAATAACTGTATTAGAGAATTATACAGAAATAATGAAGCTCATCAACAACAATTGGGCACCAGAGATTTTATACATCTTTTTGTAAACGATATTATTTTTTATCAAAGACCTCTGAGAAGCCAAAAGTCAAACATTGGTCGTTGTACACTGGAGTTCAGAAAATATAAATACAAAAATGAAAATGGAGAATATGTAAATAAGAAAGAATATCTGAAAACAATTCCCAGATCTCATCCGCTTTTTCAGGAATTCCGGCTGTGGCAATGGCTTTATAACCTGAAAGTTTTCACAAAAGAAGATGATAAGGATATCACACAGAACTTTATAGAAACAGTATCAGATTTTGAAAATCTGTTTGATTTTCTTAACCAACAGGAAAAAATTAAACAAGAGAAACTAATTGAGTTTTTACTTGCAAAAACAGGACTTAAAGGAAAAGCACTGAAAAATGAAGTGGCAAAATACCGCTGGAACTATGTAGAAGATAAAGAATATCCCTGTAATGAAACAGGTACACAAATCAAAAAACGGTTACTAAAAGTAGAAAACATCGCCGAGGACTTTTTAACACAAAAAAAGGAAATTGAGTTATGGCACATTATCTATTCGGTAACAGACAAAATTGAATTTGAAAAAGCTCTGAACACATTCGCCAAAAAATATGAATTGAATGCTGAATCATTTGTAGAAAATTTCATAAAGATTAAACCTTATGATAGTCAGTTTGGAGCATTTTCACAAAAAGCAATTAAAAAACTCTTACCGCTTCTGCGAATCGGTAAATACTGGAGCCGGGAAAATATTGATGAAAATACAAAAGAGAGGATTGATAAAATAATTAATGGTGAATACGATGAAAAAATAAAAGATAAAGTCCGCGAAAAAGCTATTCATTTACAAAAACATGAAGATTTTCAAGGTTTACAATTATGGCTGGCTCAATATATTGTGTATGACCGCCATTCAGAAGCTGAAATTGCCGGGAAATGGAATTCTGCTGATGATTTAGAACAGTATTTACAAGAATTCAGACAACATTCTTTGCGCAATCCCATTGTAGAACAGATAGTTACCGAAACCCTGCGTGTTGTTCGCGATATATGGTTAAAATACGGTAATGGAGAAGAAAATTTCTTTAAAGAAATTCATATTGAGCTGGGTCGCGAAATGAAAAATACAGCTGAAGAAAGAAAGTACCTGACCGGTGTAATTACAGAAAATGAAAATACAAATCTTCGCATCAAATTATTTTTAGCAGAATTACTCAACGACAGAAATATAGAAAATGTAAGGCCATATTCACCCAATCAGCAGGAAGCATTAAAAATTTTTGAAGAAGGTGTACTTAAATCAGGAGTTGAAATACCGGATGATATTTTAAAAATCAGTAAATCTGCACAGCCTACCAAATCTGAATTTCAGCGTTATAAATTATGGCTCGAACAAAAATACAAATCACCATATACGGGACAAATCATCCCTTTAAACAAACTCTTTACCCCCGCATACGAAATTGAACATATTATTCCTCAATCACGATATTTTGATGATAGTTTCAGCAATAAAGTAATATGTGAATCTGCCGTAAACAAACTAAAGGACAAACAGCTTGGATTGGAATTTATTAAAAATCATCATGGTGAAAAAGTGGAAACCGGTTTTGGTGAAACAGTAAATTTGTTTTCTGTAGAAGCTTATGAGGATTTCGTAAAAAAACATTACAGCAATAACCGATCAAAACGTAATAAACTTTTAATCGACGAAATACCGGAGAAAATGATAGAACGTCAGCTGAATGATACCCGATACATCAGTAAGTTTATATCTCAATTGCTTTCAAATATTGTACGTGCTGAAACAAACGACGAAGGAATAAATTCAAAAAACGTTTTACCCGGAAACGGAAAGGTTACATCCGTTCTCAGACAGGACTGGGGCCTGAATGATGTTTGGAATGATTTGATTCTGCCGCGTTTTGAACGAATGAACGAACTTACCGGAACATCTGATTTTACTGCATGGAACGAAAATCATCAGAAATTTCTTCCTGCTGTTCCTTTGGAACTGGCAAAAGGCTTCCAGAAGAAAAGAATTGACCACCGGCATCATGCTTTGGATGCGCTGGTTATTGCATGTGCAACCCGGGAACATATAAATTTACTCAATAATCATGCTGCCAATTCACAAAATAAGCGATACGATTTACAGTATAACTTACGAAACAATGAATCTTATTTTAACGAAAAGCAACAACGGCAAAAAATTACTTTTAAAGAATTCTATAAACCATGGGATACTTTTACTCAGGATACAAGAAATGAACTGGAAAAGATTGTGGTTTCTTTTAAACAGAACTTACGTGTAATCAATAAAACCAGCAATAAATATCAAAAATATATGGAAAAAAGCGAAAAAATGGTAAAAGAATATGTTCCGCAAACAAAAGGTGACAGTTGGGCTATTCGAAAACCAATGCATAAAGATACAGTTTCAGGAATTATAAAATTAAGAAAGAAAAAAACCGTTTCCTTAAACTATGCCATTGATACTTATACTGATATTACAGACAAGAAATTAAGACAGAAAATAATTGAACTTGTAAAAGCAGGTTATGACAAAAAGAAACTTATTAAATTTTTTAAAGAGAGAGAGAATAAGTGGAATAACAAGGATATATCAAAAGTGGAAATACATTATTGGGAAGATGACAATGTGGCTTCAAGAGTAAATTTAGATACTTCCTTTAGTGAGGACAGAATTATAAAGTCAGTAACTGATACCGGAATACAAAAAATTCTTCTGGCACATTTAGAAAACTATAGAGACAGATATGATGAAAAAGGTAATAAAATAGCCCCGGAAACATTTGCCTTTACCCCTGAAGGAATTGAAGAAATGAATAAAAACATTATTACTTTAAATAATGGCAAATTTCATCAACCAATTTTTAAGTTAAGAACATATGAACCCAGAGGTAATAAATTTGCAATTGGAACTACCGGTAACAAATCATCCAAATATGTAGAAGCTGCAAAAGGAACCAATCTGTTTTTTGCAATTTATCAGGATGAAACCGGAAAACGCAGCTACGAAACTATCCCTTTAAATATAGTAATTGAAAGACAAAAACAGGGTTTGGGCTCTGTACCCGAAATTAATGAAAAAGGTGATCAGTTACTTTTTTATCTATCACCAAATGATTTGGTTTATGTACCCAAGGAAAATGAATTAAATAATATCATTGAAATAAACCCAAGTAGAATATATAAGTTTACTGATAGTAGTGATACTACAGGAAATTTTATTCCAGTTTATGTGTCCAATTTAATTTTCAATTTATCCAAAAATGAACAAAACAAAAAAGGTTTGAATTATTTAATACAAAATGAATTTGGTATAGGAAGTCCTCAATCAAAGAATCAAAGATCTATTGAGGGAATTATGATTAAAGAAAATTGTTATAAAATCAATATAAATCGTCTTGGTAATATTTCAAAAGCTTGAATTATGATAAAACGCACCCTCTATTTTGGAAATCCGGCCTATTTATCACTCAAAAACAGTCAGTTAATTGTAAGATTACCCGAAGTTGAGAAAAGTGATGTTTTGCCCGAAAATTTTAAGGAAGAGGCCGTTGCGAAAATTCCTGTGGAAGATATAGGGGTTGTTGTTCTTGACAATAAACAAATTACGATAACTCACGGTTTGATTGAAAAACTGCTTGACAACAACAGTGCAATTATTACCTGCAACAACAGGCGCATACCTGCCGGAATGATGCTTCCACTTTCAGGAAACACCACTCAAACAGAAAGATTCAGATACCAGATTGAAGCTTCAAAGCCTCTAAAAAAACAACTTTGGCAACAAACCGTACAGGCAAAAATTGAAAATCAGGCTTTTGTACTTCATTCACTTACAGGAACAGTTGTAAAAAATATGATGGTATGGGCAGCCGATGTAAAAAGCGATGACCCCGACAATTACGAAACCCGTGCTGCCGTTTATTACTGGAATAACATTTTTCCGTCAGTTAAAGGTTTTACCCGAAATAGAGAAGGGATCCCGCCAAACAATCTGCTTAATTACGGATATGCCATACTGAGGGCAGTTATTGCACGCTCATTAGTTGGTAGCGGACTGCTGCCCACACTTGGTTTTCATCACCGAAATAAATACAATGCATATTGCCTTGCCGATGATGTTATGGAACCTTATCGTCCGTTTGTTGACAAACTGGTATTTGAAATTGTTTTATCAGGAATCAATATTGATGAAATTACTAAAGAAATAAAAACAAAATTATTGAATATACCGGTTATGGATGTGATTATGAACGGACAAAAAAGTCCGCTGATGATTGCTGCACGCCAGACAACCGCATCACTTTATCAATGCTATTCAGGTGAATTAAGAAGAATTAAATATCCTTCGTTTGAATAAAATATTTTTTAATTGTGAAACTTTTCAATGGAACGTTTCAGTCAATACCGGATTATGTGGGTATTCGTTTTTTTCGATTTGCCAACCGAAACAAAAAAAGACCGAAAAATTTACTCAACATTCAGAAAGCACTTACTGAATGACGGTTTTACAATGTTTCAATTTTCAATTTACCTGCGCCATTGTGCCAGCCGCGAAAATGCACAAGTTCATATTAACAGAATAAAAAAGTGGCTGCCCGAAAAAGGAGATGTCGGTATTCTTTGCATTACCGACAATCAATTTGGCAATATGGAACTATATTACGGACAGAAACCACAGGAAAAAATAACCGAAGGACAACAGCTGGAACTGTTTTAGAATTAAAAAATCCCGCTTTAACACGGGATTTTATAGAATTGAACAACATTTTTTTATTTCTAAAAACCTCTGTAACAAGCTGTATTTAAGCAGAATACTCATGTCCAGTTGTTCAATATCTCAAAGCTACTCTTTTTTGAAAGCAATTCACAACAAATCGGT
>CAZXTX010000179.1:0-6406 GCA_964643695.1 uncultured Mariniphaga sp.
TCCTGAATATTTTCGGGTTGTTCACCGCATAAATTTAGAAGATTCAGGCTTCCCTGAAGACCATAATTGTGTGCTTTTTTACTATGTATTTGTTTTATGTACGTTTGACTTTTTAAATTAAAACTAAAAAAAACAAAACAAAAAACGAGCAAGAAATAATGATATTTTTTCTCAGTCATTGCATTATATTAAAAATATTATTTGTAAAAATTTCTCATGGTGCTAATTTACTATATGGTAAGCTATGTTCTTCCAAAATATTTCCAAATTCATCAATTAGTCTAAAAATAACAGATGGTGAACTTTCTGATGTATCAAAAGTAAATTCACCAAACGCTATTATGTCAGCACCAAGATATCCAAACAGTTGGTTTGAATTGTCTTTTGCAATTGCTTCAGGGCCTGGAACTCCACCTAAGGAAGCTGCTTCAAATTCATAAAACTCAAAACCTGATGGTCTTGGAATAGTAAAACCACGTGCTCCGTGTCGATCACCACTAATTAAGAGAACTCCGGAAATATTTTCTTCCTCAATAAGTTCAAAAATTTCATCACGAACTTGTCCATCCCAAGAACCCCATGAATCTTTTCCATAAGACATATAATCACTCCACATTGTACCACTGGAAATAATTTTAAATGGAGCATCAGAATTTTTCAAAGTCTCTTTTATCCATTTTGTCTGCTCTCTGCCTAAAAATGAATTGGCCCACCCTATTCTGTGATTTTCCCGACAAGAACGTGTATCAAGCATAATAATTTCCACAGGACCAATACGCGTATTAAAATTTAGCCCTGGTTTTTGATGTTCAGGATTATTCCAGTTTTGAATCCATACTTCCCGCACTGCATTACGATCATCTTCTGTGAATCCACATGGAATACCGCCAAGGTCATTGTTCAAATAATCATGATCATCCCACATGGTATATAATGGAATGTTGGAAGCCAAAATCTGCCATGCATTTGATACATCACGGAGAAGGTAATCTGAGCGATGCATATTTATTTTGTTTTCCCGATCATCTGCTGCAAGATCTCCTATAAGCATCATGGCATAGGGTCTCCTTTTTATAATCTGGTTCATTAGATTGGGATTATGTAATCCTACTTTATGGAAACATGAACCAAATGCAATTCTGTACACACCTTTTTCATCATTAGCAGGGGCAGTTAAAAACCTTCCCTCAGCAACAATCTGATTTTTCATGTTAATAGAGTAATTATATTCGGTATCAGGTAATAAGTTACTGAAAGCGACTCTTAATTCCATTCCGGCTTTAGTAGGCGTTTCTGTTAAAATTTTTTCGTCATTGCCATCAGCTTTTTTTACTTTGAATGTTAAAGGAGTTGTTGTTGACGGACGTAACCAAAAAACAACACCATCACTTGTTAAATTACCCAACATCGGACCTCCAATTAATGAAAGTCCATATTTTTGTGCAGTTTCAATAATTTTACTATCGGTAAAATTACCATTTGGCGCTTCAAGAAAATAAGCTCTTGAATCAAAATAAAAATTTCTGACATTATCCGGTAATTTCACATAGCTGTCAAGTAATTTTGTATCTATCTCTATATTACCAATATGTGCTTCACGTAGTGTAACTTTATGACGAGGGGGAATGGTATCGTTTATTGCATTTGAATAAGTATTAATAAATAAAAATAAAGTTATAAAAAAAGCAATAAATGATTGTTTGTGAAAATGAAGTTTGTTGTTTATCATATTAATAGTATTTATTATATTTTATATATAACACTGAACTACTAAGAATAAATCAGTAGTTCAGTGTTAAGTTAATTTTTAATAACCCGGATTTTGTTCCAATTGAGCTTCAAGATTTTTCTCAATATCATCATATGGAATAGGCCATAGATTATTATGTGGTAAATAAGTTTCTCCCACCCACGGATTAAGATTAGCTCTTTCAACCAATTTTCCTAACCTGGTTAATGTGAGTAAGTATAATTCTTCAAAATGTAATTCCCTGATTCTTTCATCAAGAATATAATCAATATCTACCATTGAAACATCTATTTCCGGAGCTTTTGATCTTTTTCGAACTGTATTTATGTCTTTTGCAGCATTTGTATGGTCCTTATTACCTAAATATGCTTCGGCACGGAGAAGATAAGTTTCTGCTAGTCTAATTACATACTTATCTCTATAAGTTGATCGAGCGCTATTTGTCAAAGAACCCGGAACTGTTTGATTTGCAAGATAAAGTTCTTTCGGATGTTTACCTGGAGTAGAGCATTTTGCAATAACCGGAAAATAATTTCGGGTTGTATCATCAGAAGTTTTTAAATTAATTGGTATATTATCCTTTATAACCCATTTCCCATTATAATCAGAAGCAGGATTTGCAACAATAAAGTCCCTGACAATATTATATTCTGAATTTCTTATGTCTTGGCTGTAACCACTTTTTTGCCAGATAGTTTCGAAGAAATAATGACTCGGCCTTGTAAAACCAGACCCCCTACCAAAATAATAGGTGTTTGGATAAGGTACTACTGTAGCAACAGAGCCATCGTTATTAGTAATTTTCGCTTGCCAGAGCCTTGGTACAAGTTCACGTTCAGCATCAAATCCATCAGCACCACCGGGTACGTTAAATTCGTATTGCAATACCCAAATAGCTTCTTTATTACCCGTTGAACGATTCTGATTTCCTTGTCTGAATAAATCCCAATATACATCACCACCTGTAGCCCATGGCATATTTGGATTTGGTGTTTCATTTGCTCTGGTACCAAAACGTTCTGTCATTAAGTTAGTTGCAGGATTGTCGATGACTATAGTTGCTGCGTTAATAGCTTCTTGCCAACGTTCGAGGGCGATATATATTTCAGACAAATAGTGATAAGCAGCAAGATTATTAATACGGGAATCATCTACTTCATCCGGACCGGGTAAATTTTCTGCCGCATATTTAAAATCCAAAACGCATTGTTCATATACTTCTTTTCGGGAAGCTCTAACGTAATCCCTTTTAGGTGAAGTAGTCTCTTCCAAAACAATTGGGACTCCACCATATAAATGTGCTAATATTCTATATCCAAAAGCACGAAAAAAAGAAGCTTCTGCTTTCACAAGTGTCTTTTGATTTTCAGTCAATTTACTATTCTCTGAGTCAGCTCTCCCTATTATAACATTTGCATCAAATATGATTTGATATGCTTTTAACCAAGCTGCATCATAAACAATATCTGTACTTGTAGGCAAAAGCAAAGAACTCCAATTAGCCCTATCTCCCATGTTTTTATGTGAATAACAGATTTCTGTACCAGACCAGGATAGAGATGGAAAACTAAATTCTTGAGCAGACTGAAAGAAATCTGTTCTCACCCGATAATAAAGATTAAATAATGCTGATTCAAAATTTGAAATCGTAACATAGGAATTTTCAGGAGCATAAAAATCCAAAGGAACTTCTGTTAAAAATTCATTTTCATTACATGAAAAAATTAAAAATGTAAAAACAGTTAGAAATATTAAATATAATGATTTAATATTAAAAAATATATTATTCATAATTTTATTTATTTTAAAATTCAACATTAATACCAAGAGTATAACTTTTAATTACAGGTCTGCCATCTCTAACAATACCTTGACCTGTTTCAGGGTCCCATCCATCCCATTTCGTTAAAGTGATAAGATTTTTTCCACTTAAATATAACCGAAGGTTATTAATTTGCAATTTATTTATAAGGCCATTCGGAATATTATAACTTAATGATAAGTCTTGCAAGCGCACAAAATTCCTTTGAGAATATAAAGTTCCTGATATGCCAGGAGAAACTTTAATTCCGGGTCTTTGATATTTAGCATCAGGATTTTCTGGTGTCCAGTAATCTATACCCACAGGAAAACTATTATTAAAGTGATCTTCGGTGTTTAGAATTTGCAACCCGTAAATATTATCTTCTTGCATATAATAATCTTTTCCGCCTTGAATTGAATTAATAAAGAATTTCAAAGACCAGTTTTTGTAATTAATTATATTATTTATACTAAAAAGGTAAGATGGAGATTTATATCCTAAAATTACCTTGTCATCAGCATCAATTTTACCATCTTTGTAAAAGTCAACAATTTTATGTGCCCCCAAGTTAAATCCCAAAGGAATTTCTTCTCCCACTTGCCACTTGCCATCTACCTTGTAATCATATATTGCGTCAATAGATTCACCAATAAACAGACCTTCTGAAATAAGATCGTCTTCTTTACCATCACCATCATTATCAAATCCCAACAGCTCTCTTAATTCATTTCTGTTTCGAGTAAAGTTTATGGTACTTGACCATTCAAAATTTTGTTTTTTTAAATTAACTGAGGTTATACTTAACTCTAATCCATGGTTGTGTAACTTTCCAAGATTATCAGGAAATTTTTGAAAACGATTAATTCCTGGAATATCTACTTCATACAGCAAGTTTGTAGTATTATTATTATAGTAATCTATAGAACCAAAAACTTTTTGAAAAACTCTAAAGTCAACCCCCAAATTTAAACCAGTTGTGGTTTCCCATTTGAGATTTGGACTTGCTAAGCTGCTGATACTTTGAGTAAACACGGAATTACCAGCAGCAGTAATATAATTATAACCACCTGCAATGGTAGCAAGGGTCTGATACCGGCCAATCGTTCTGTTACCAACTGATCCATATGAAGCACGTAGTTTAACTTGATCTATCCAGTCAGCATTATTTAAAAATGACTCTTCAGATACTACCCAGGCTAGCGAAACCGAAGGAAACAATCCAAATTTGTTCGCTTCACCAAAACCGGAAAATCCGTCTCTGCGAATTGTTCCAGTAATAAGGTATTTGTTGTCAAAACCATAAAAGAATCTTGCCATACTGTATAGACTAGCTTCTTCCCATGCACCAGAAATTGCCTGTTGTAATTCTGCACTTCCTGTTTGAAGCCTGTTGTATCCTAATTCATGAGTGCTAAATACTCCGGCAACAGCCCGTGTAGAACTGTGATTTCTTTTTTCTCCTCCATAAACTAATGTTACATCAACATTATGAATATTGTTAAATTTGTTTTTGTAGGATAAAATATTGTCAATGGTCCAATCATATCCGATACCCTCTTGTTTTGAACCTTCACCTTCCCAATTTCTGGCATAAGATCTGAAATAATAATTGCTGGTAGTTCTGTAGTTATTTGCAAAATTGACTTTATATGATAAACCTTTAATGAAAAGTAAATCAATTTCTGCATATATGTTCCCGAAAAAATTTAATCTTTTGTCAACATGCTCAGCTTCAGCTTGAATAATTGGATTAACTGTATTGCCTCCGACCAGTTGTACACGTTCACCATTTTCATCATTTACAGTGGCAAATGGTGAGAAGTATCTATGACTTGGACTAGCAGATTGCCCTAAATAATCACTTGTTGTCATAAAAGATTGAACACCCATTTTTAACCAATCTGTTATAACATTATCAATATTTATTCTTGCATTAATTCTTTTAAAACCTTCGTTTAGCATATAACCCAATTGATCCGTATAGCCTAAAGAAATTAAATAATTATTTCTTAAGGTACTATTGGACATTGAAAGATTATGTTCTTGAGTATGCATATTATTATTGGTTAAAAGTGTCCACCAATCATCATACCTGCCTTGATTATATGCTTTTATTTCATCAGCTGTTTTCATTTTGGTGCTTGGTTCATAAGAAGGATTACGTTCCAAATATCCAGATTCTTTTGTTCTGCTTGCAAATAAATCTGATTCTTCAGTTTTTTTTAAAAAATGTTCAGGGCCTCCTGCTCTCAGCTCATTAACAGGGCTTTGAAATGCATAAGATCCTGAGTAATTAAATTTTGGCTTTCCATCAATTCCTCCTGATTTTGTTGTAGTAATCAAAATTACACCGTTTGAAGCCTGAGAACCGTATATCGCAGCTGAGCTGGCATCTTTGAGAATGTCAATGGATTCGATATCATTAGGATTTAAGTCAATTATATTTCCTCTGAATATTACACCATCAACTACTATTAAAGGAGTTAGAACTCCTGAAATGGATGATTGACCTCTTATAAGAATATCTGGTTCCTGCCCTGCCCGATTAACTTGTCCTACAGAAAGACCGGGTACTGAACCATGTAGGTTTTGTATTACTGAAATATTAGGTGATTCGCGAAATGATTCAATATCAGCACGTACAACAGAACCGGTTAAATCACTTTTTTTCATAGTTCCATATCCAATTGCCACCACTTCGTCAATTCCAATTACATCTTCCTCCATTTTCACACTAATATTAGTCTGACTACCAACAACCACCTCTTGGCTTCTCATTCCAACAAATGAAAATACTAGTGTGGCATCTTCAGGTATGTTTGTTAAAGTATAATTCCCGTTAATATCAGTAA
>CAZXTX010000180.1:0-6403 GCA_964643695.1 uncultured Mariniphaga sp.
AAATAAATTTTTTATTTTATCGTTAATTTTGCTGTAACAGGAATATGGTCAGACGGATAATAGACACCGTCATTGTCAGTAATATGTGCATATTTGGACACATCAAAATGGTCACTCACAAAGATATAGTCAATCCTGTGTTTTGAAATCGGATTTTCAAAACGTCTTGTAAAAGTTCCGGATGGACCATATGGTGGTGTTTCAGAAACTTCATATGAGTCGTTAAGGAAATTTGAAAGCAGTTGAATTTGCTCGGTATCGGGCCGGGAGTTATAGTCGCCGGTGGAAATAACCGGAAAATTACCTGCGATTTCTCTAATCTTTTCAACCATCAGTTTTCCGGATTCCTTTCTTGCAATCACACCCTGATGATCGAAATGAACGTTAAAGAAGTAAAATTCCTTTTTGGTCACTTTATCCCTGAATTTAGCCCATGAGCAAATTCTGTTGCAGCACGTTGCATCCCATCCCTTTCCTGGAATATCAGGAGTTTCGCTCAGCCAGAAATCACCGTTGTCAATAACTTCGAATCTTTCTTTTTTATAAACTATGGCAGAATGTTCACCCGCATCTTTGCCATCATCTCTTCCTCCTCCAACGTATGCATAATTTTCAAGTCTGCAAATATCCATAAGCTGATGGTGGAAACCTTCCTGAGTGCCGAACAGATCAAAGTCATGATACTGAATCAAATCATTTACCTTGTCTTTTCGGTATTCCCATGAGTTAAGACTGTCATGTTTTGTATCCATTCGCAGATTGTAGCTTGCAACCTGCAATTCCAGAGGTTTATTTTGTGAGCATGCAATAATGCCCAATACGGCAACAGTTAAAATCAATAATTTTCTCATAACTTTTAAATTTTCTGTAAAAGTATAAAAAAATTACCAACCCGGATTTTGTCCTAAATCAGGATTTTTAATTCTGTCGGCTTCGGGAACAGGATACAAATACTTTTTATCCTGCCATTCGCGTACTCCCGAAGTCCATATAACTTCTCCCGAATTTCCGTTTGAGAGATGACGCTTACCGACACCCTCATTGGTAACATCAACAAAAACTTTTGCAGTTGCATTGGCCGGTTTTGTGTCTTTATAAAAGCAAACATCCATTATCCCATCCTCATTCAGGTCATATTCTCCAAGTGCAGGCACATACATGCCGTTCATCGGAGCTTCTTCCAGAAGTTCACCAATGCGCCATCTCATTAGGTCACTGATACGTAATCCTTCGAGAATCATTTCCACGGCTCTTTCACGAAGGACTTCAAGCATAACCGGATCAGTAAATTTGTTTTTGTAATATTCCATGAGGTAGGTATCTGCTACTGTTGGTTTTTGTGTCAGTGTTGGTCCTGTAATTCCAGCTCTTGCACGTAATGCACCAATTGTGGAAGCCCATTCCGAATCAGTCATTTTGCCGAGTTCGGCCAAAGCTTCCGCTTTATTAAGCAGTACTTCCGCATATCTGAATATAAGATGTGCATTTTCATTACGGCTTTCATCATCATACGGGAAACGTTCATCGTAGCAGCCTTTAATAATCTGATAACCTGTGTAGCTTTCTTCAAGATTAGGCGGTGCTGTAACCGGCACACCATTTTCTGTTCGCTGATAATCTCCGGCACGAATTGATTGATGCAAACGGGAGTCTCTGTTTTTCACCTCTTCCACAAACGGAATGGTTTTGTAATTTGGATTATCAGTAAACGGGGTGCCGTCAGAGTTTAGAAACATATTTACAAACTGACGTGTAAATGCCGGCCGGTTTGCATATGTAGGGCTGATTGTTTTTCTGTTTCTGGAACTGAAAACTTGCAAATCGGCATCAAGTGTCACTGCCAGAATTGTTTCATCGGTAAAGGGTGACTTTTGCAGGAATAATTCCCGAAATGCATTTGTACCGGAATGCAATGTAAAGCCTTTTATATCATTGGCAGTTTTAACCACTTCTTCGTACCAGGTATTGGCAGTGCTTTGTTTTCCGTAATCTGTATGGTATTTTCTTAATGAGGCCTCATACAGGCATACTCTTGTTTTGAAAGCTCTGGCTGCATTTTTTGTTATTCTGGTGCTATACGAATCTGTATTCATGGTAATATGCTCAATGGCGTAATTTAGGTCTTCCAGCACTTTATCCATTACAAAAAAGCGATCGTCACGTTTACCGTACAGTGTTACTTCATCTTCCACGTCAATAGTGCGGTCAATCCATGGAACATCTCCAAATCTTTTAACCATTCCAAAGTAGAAGTATGCACGGAAAAAGCGGGCCAGAGCCAGATAATTATCTTTTTCGGCAACAGAACTTTTTTCACAGTTCTCAATAAAATAATTAATGTTGCGTAAACTGGTCCATGACCATCCGGTACTTGTAATAGGACTTAGTCCATTTGGAAGCAGAACAGTACCAACCCCAACACGTGCAATTAAATCAGAATGGTCGTCATCCATAAAAATTCCGTCGTATGGGGTTGGCAGCAAATCGTAGAATGAATTGGTATATAATTCCAAACCGGTAGCTGATTCAAATACAGCCAAACTTGAGCCTGTAGCTTTTGGGAGTTCTTCCAGATCGCAACTGCTTAAAAAAGCAATGACCATCAAACTTCCTAAAAGATATTGTATGTATTTTTTCATTTTCATATCAAATTTAAATTAAAAACTGATTGATAATCCTATAGTAAGAGCTTTTAGCATCGGATATTGAAATCCGTCCCCGTCTCCTCTGATGTCGTCACTGTCTAAACCTGTAAGCTGGGTTCCGGCTCCCCATACACTTGTAACATCCATGTCTTTTGTGATTTTATACAGGGGAGACCATGTCCAGAGATTTTCAGCTGCAAAATATATTCTTAAATCTGATGCATGCAGTTTTGAATATATTTCTTTTGGCAGGCTATAGCCAAAGTTTAATGTTCTTAAACGGATAAATGCAACATTTTGCAAATAACGATCATTGGGCAGTCGCAGCTGGCCACTTGCATTTTGTGCGGCATATCCGGAAGCTAATGGCAGATATGCATCAAAGTTCTGCAGTTCGGGAAGGAATCTTTTATCTTCCTGCCATCTTGGAAAATCATTATAAGGCCTGTTATACTGTCCCCAAAACGGAGATTCTCCCGATGGATACCATTGTTGTTTTCCAACTCCCTGAAAAAATGCGGTAAAAAAGAAATTGTTCCAGTCACCACCAATGTTGAGTCCGTATATATAATGGGGACTATTATTACCTATGATTGATTTGTCACCTGAATTTCCAACCCGGTTTAAACCGTGATAAATCATGTCGTCACCGTCCAGATTTTTAAATTTCAAGTCACCAACATGATTAACACGGGTTGAGTGTGCCAGAATATTAGACTGGGAAGGGGAACTGTTTATCTCTTCCTGTGATTTAAATAATCCTTCAACCTGATATCCCCAGATTTCACCAATTGTTTGCCCTACATAATAATCAGTAAGATTTTTTTCAGGATTATAATAATCGGTAATAACCGATTTGTAGTCAGAAAGTGTTATGCGTGCGTTGTAATTGAAAGGTTTATCAGAAAGATTAAATCTGTCCATCCAGTTAATTGATATTTCCCAGCCTGTAGTTTCCATTGATGCATAATTTCCTTTTGGAACGCTTGTTCCGAAAATAGCAGGAACACTTGGCCCGACTGTGTACATATCTTTTGTCCATCTTCTGTACAGGTCACCTGAAAAATTAAGTTTATTGCTTAATGCCGATAAATCTATTCCAATGTTTCCTACTGTTGCTGTTTCCCATGTTAAACCTTTGGGTATTACATTGGGCTGTGAAGTTACCTGGGGGCGGATTCCTCCCAAAATACGGCCTGATTGCCCGATTCCGAAATTTTCAGTAAAAGTGTAGGGGTTAATAGAACCATTACCCAATGAACCGTAGGAAGCACGCAGTTTTAAATTTGAAACCGCATCATGACTAATATTCCAGAATGGTTCTTCCGAAAGTCTCCATCCGGCAGAAACAGACGGGAAAAATGCCCATTGCTGATCTCCGGGAAATTTTGACGAGCCGTCATAACGTCCGTTGACTTCAAGTAAATAACGTTCACTAAAATTGTAATTTAACCTGAAGAAAGTACCTGCAATTCTCCATTTATTATAACCGCCTGATACTGTAATGTTATCACCCAGAGCAAGATTTATATCGGTTGCATCTTCATATACGACACCGTTTCTGGTTGCTGTTACGTTTTTATAAACAGACTGTTCATAGTTGTATCCCGCCAGAAATTCAAAATTATGCTTTTCATTAAATGACTTAATGTAGTTGGCATAAATGTTAAACGGTATATATTCGGTTGTGCTGCGTTGTTCCTGCAAATCGTTTGTGTTAACACCTGTGTATCCGATTACTCCTTCAAACCTGCTGTATGGAACAGGTACTCTTTTTCTGAAATGTGAATACTCTTTATTCTGATAGGTGAGGTCTGCCCTGACAGTAAGTGATTTATCGAAAAATTCAGATTTAAAGGCAATTTTGTTTTTAAATACATTCTGACGCAGGTCGGCACCGTTTTTACCAATATACCTGTCACCGATAGTGTAGGCGGACGGAAATGACAGAGTTCCGTCAGGATTTGTTAATGGTGCAAGAGGGTTGCCTTCATCAGCAATGTTTCTCCAGATGTTACTTCCTTCACCAACGTTAATTGGCTGGTGGTAACTCATTGAAGAATATTCAACATTATTGTCAATCAGTAGCCATTTAAATACCTGAATGTCACCTTTTGCCCTCAGATTGTACATTGTGTAGTCATCGCTGTTGTAACGAAAGATTCCATCTTCTCCGTTATATCTTCCGCTAACATAGAAAGATGCGATATCACTTCCGCCGGAGATTGTTAAATTATGATCCTGAGAAAAGAAATTTTCTTTATATAATTCTTTATACCAGTCGGTGCTGTAATAGTATTCATAAGCTCCGGTTGCGGGATTAACCTCAATTCTCGGCAATGACGGATCTTCCCATCTGCGTTTGACTTCTGCCAGATATGCCGGCGAAAAAGTCATCGTTTTGTTTACCGCCGTTGGTGTTTCACCGGTATCTCTCCAGCTTGACCACTGGTCACTAAAACCTTTTGCCCACGGATATGAATCCACTATATTATCCGGTACTGCCGTTGGCCTTTTTGAAGAAAGGTTTGTTGTATAGTTGAAAGAGGTGCGGCCTTTTGAAGCAGATTTTGTAGTTATAAGAACAACACCAAATACGGCTCTTGCCCCATAAATTGCTGATGAAGCAGCATCTTTTAATACAGAAACACTTTCAATATCATTCGGATTTAACATACGCGGATCACCCTCAACACCATCAATTAAAACCAGAGCACTGCCTCCCTGTCCGATAGATGTTGTGCCCCTGATATTGTAGGATGGTGACTGGGTTGGTTTTCCATCAGACATCTTAATGTTCAGATTGGGAATAACTCCAACCAGCCCCTGAGTTGCATTGGTGATAGGCCTGTGTTCAAAAACTTCATTTGTTACCTGCTCAACTGCGCCGGTTAAATTTACTTTCTTTTGAACACCATAACCAACAGCCACAACTTCCTCAATTCCAAATGTTTCTTCTTCCATTGTAACGGAAAAAGTGGTTCTTCCTTCAATTGATATTTCCTGTGTGCGCATACCAACAAATGAGAACTGAAGGATTTCTGCACCTGACGGAACAATAATTGAAAAATCCCCGTTTATATCGGTAACGGTTCCGGTAGTGGTTCCTTTTATTAGAACTGTTACTCCGGGTAAAGGCTGACTGCCTGTGTCGGTCACTTTCCCGGAAACTTCTCTTTGCTGTGCCTGATTGTAAGTATCAGCATAGGAGTTTAGAGAATACAGGAAAATGACACTCAGAAATAAGAAAGTAAGTAGTTTTATATTTGAAAAAACTGACTTACACATACTACTTCCATAACGAAAGTGTAAAAGCTTGCATTTTTCTTTTTTCATAATTTAATTGATTTAAAATTTGATAATTAATTGTAAGGAGGGATATATATAGTTTAAGATAGGTCATATTAAGGTTTTAGAAAGATTTATTGATTTATGATTTAACGGTTGGATTTTGTTTAGTTCACATAAGCATCTGTTTTTGTCTGTGGTAAATATATAAAAATCTAAATAATTTACAATCTAAATAAAAAAAAATGTTTTTGGATACAGGTAAAACTGTTAAATTATAACTGTTTAAATGTGATTGTATAAATAAATTAATTTCAAGAGTTGAAGAATACAGAATACAGAATACAGAATACAGAATAAATAAATTCATGAAAAACTAAAAATAATCTTTGCAATTTAATTTTGTTTAAACAGAAATTGGAAGGAAAATAAATTTTACTATTTTAAATCTTTCAGAAACTATTATTAAG
>CAZXTX010000181.1:0-6376 GCA_964643695.1 uncultured Mariniphaga sp.
GTTACCAAATCAAAGATAACTTTTTTGCACTTTACACACTTTTTGGGATAGTATCTATAAAATCTCAATATATACTTTTGTTATTCCGTTATATTTCAAAAATGATATTTTTCCAATCGGTGTAACAAAAAAAATGTGTGACTGAGTTTGAGCCACACATTTTTTTATTTAGTTTAGAAAATATTATTTATCCCACCAAACATGAGTAATAAAGTCGTCTTTTCCTTGTCTTGCCACAGCTTCTTTATAGTTAGCCTCATTAAGAACGGCTTCGTTTTTTGGATAAATCAGTCTGCCCGGCATTTTGCCTCCGGTTTCATTATCCAGATAGTTAACCGGAATTAATTTGGGGTAGCCCGACCTTCTGAAGTTGGCATAAGCTTCATAACCATTAAGAAAAGTAGCAATCCAGTACTGATTGTTGATCTGTTCTAATGCAGCATTCTGGTCACCTGTCCCTACAAACGGGTTATCAGTAAGATATTCATTTATCTCCGAATCTGAAATTACAGCAGATTTCTCATAATTGGCCACATTTTTCATATCTGCTTTTACACCATTTTCATAATATGCTTTTACATCACCCGAGATCCAGCCCCTTAAAGCTGCTTCTGAGAGCATAAACTGAACTTCTGCGTATGTAAGAAGCATTCTTATTCCATCCAGTTTTCCATATACATCACGATTCAAAGTTGAATATTGATTTTCCTGGGCAGGGTGGTCCGGGTCATAACTCGGATCATCTACTAATGAAAATCTGTCCAACCCGTTTGGAAGTCCCTTTTGTATTGACGGATCATCATTTTTGGTACTTGCATCATAAGGATCTGTATATACAGCAACCATATATTTTAGTCGGGGATCATTTCTTTCTTTAAGATAATTAAAAAATGTTGCACTAATTTGTCCGGTGGCAGAGCGTGAAAACATAAAGCTTGCCTGGTTGGTTAGCTGGGATACCGTTGCATTGGGATCCAATGCTTTTATTGCAAGATTATCGTCGTTGCTTTGAAGTAAACTTTTTGAAAAGGCTTTTTTCACCCACTCTTCAGATTTATCAGGCTGAACCTTTATCAAACGCATGGCAAGCCGCAACATCAGTGAATTGCCCATCTTTTTCCATTTTTCAATATCACCATTATAAACGATATCAAACTTTCCAAAATTATTTTGATTTGGATCCAAAGCATCTACAGCATCATTTAATTGGGCTAACATTTGATAATATATACTCTCCTGAGAGTCATACTTTGGTTTGTAATTCCCCTTATGGAAAGCCTGACCGGCTTCTGAAAACGGAATATCACCATAAGCATCTGTTGCTCTGTGAAAAACAAAAGCCTGCCAAATCAATGCCATATTGTACAGGTTATGATAATCAGGATTATCGGATGACAGTTGAATTACTTCCTGTAACAGTTTCTCGATATTATATGTAACTACCCATAAAATGTTGTTGTTACCTTCATGTAAAACATATTTATCGCCATGCCAGTTAAAAATACCGACATTACTTAATGATGCCCAATGTTGAACAAATGCTCCGAAATAATATAAATTGTTGTATGTATGTTCACCGGATAGCCCCGTTTCCATTTGTGCTGTGGTAAAAAGATAGCCCGGATTAAATTCATCTGCGTTAGCCGCATTTGGATCAGTGTTTATTTTTTCAAAATCTTTATCGCAACTTGTAAAAACAATAAAAAAACAAGAAAGCAAAATTATAATTAAATTATTGAGTGTTTTCATTACATTAAAATTTAAAGTTTAAATTTAATCCGAAATTTCTAATCTGAGGCAAAGTACTGTTTTCTACCCCCTGTGCATTTCCTGTTGTAAAGTTTGTGTCGGGATCAATGTTTTTTGCCTTGTTCATCAGTAATAAGAGATTGTTGCCAATCACAGATATACTGGCACTTTGAAAAAAGTTGGTGCTTTGTATAATGTTTTGAGGAATCTGATAAGTGAGGGAAACATTTCTCAGTTTTATAAAACTTGCATCATATAAATAATCATCAACTGCATTTCTGCGGCGTACTGTGATTGCTCTGTTTCCTGCTCTGTCAGCATCTACTAAAACAGTATTTGGCTGGCCATCCTCTGTTACTCCGGGTAATATCACACCATCTTTTCTTCCTAAAAGAGATTCCCATGACATTCCACGGTGGTCTAAATCATAGGATGTTTCTGAATAAATTTTGGCGCCAAATTTTCCGTCAATTAAAAATGACAATGAAAATGTTTTGTAATTAATCTGGTTGGTTATTCCTCCTGTCCATTTATGAATACCTGATCCAAAATTGACAATGTCATTAGTAACGATTGGAAGTCCGGTTTCGTCTATAATATCCTGCCCTTTTTCATTTTTCAAAATAGTTCTTCCTGAAATCTGGGCATATTCCATTCCTTCAATTAATTTAATAGAGGCTTTTCCGGATCTGAGAACCAATTCACTGGCTTCGTTGGAAATTTTTAATACAATGTTTTTGTTGTAAGCTATATTGCCAGTTATATCCCATGAGAAATTTCTTTTCAATATTGGTGTTCCGCGTATTAAGAGTTCTGCACCACGATTCCTTAGTTCACCAACATTTACTGAAACACCTTCATATCCGCTAGTAGTTGTAATCGTTTCTGTTGCAATATCATTGGTTGTCAGTTTATTATATACTGCCATGTCAATGCCGACTCTGTTGTTGAATAATTTAAAATCAAATCCTGCTTCAAGCTCGCTAACACTCAGAGGCCTCAGATTACTGTTAGGAACAATACTTTGGTTTATAACTCCCAAAGGACGGTCATCATAAGTATAACTTCTTAATCCGTAAGTAAGATTTAAACGGTAAGGATCAGTATCTCCTCCAACAGAAGCATAGGCAAGTCTTAGCTTTCCAAAGTCAATAAACTTAGGCATATTAAATAATTCGGAAAATACAAAACTAATTCCTGCTGAAGGATAAAAGTAGTTGTTGGATTTTGGGTTTAGTGTTGAAAACCAATCATTCCTGCCGGTCAGATTTAAATATAGAAAATTCTTGAAGCTAAGTTCTGATGTGGCAAAGATTGAATTTGTTTTTCTGTTGAATACTTTAGTACTGGTATTTTTGGTTAAAGTATTATTTACCACATGAAGTTGCGGGATTACAAAACCCAATCCATTGATGGTAGTGGAATATCTGTACTGAGACATCATGTTGCCACCAAGATTTGCTGAAAAATTAAAATTCTGATTGAGTTTTTTGTCGATTCCCAATAAAATTTCATAGTTTCTTTCCCAAAAATTCATATGAGTTTCGTCAATGCTGCCACCAAGCAAAAAGGCAGTTCCGTCCGGTTTTATATTTTCATAACTGTATGTGTAATAATCCTGGCCAACTTTTCCACGTAAAAACAACCAGTCCCGAATATCCCATTTGGCAGTCATTGAAGTAAGAAATCTGTCTTTTGAACTTTCATTGCGCATACGGTAAGTAGCAAAATAAGGGTTTGTTGCATTATGGTCGGTTCCTGAAGAGATTTCATAAAAATTTTCATCATAACCCGGTGATAATGCACTTGTTGGCATATTACTGTTAATATATAATATTATTGCGGTAGGGTTTGATTTTGTTTCAATAATATCTCTGTTCAGAACATCTTCTTTAAAATAGTCAACATGAGCCGTAACAGACAAATTTTTAACTAATTGTTGTGTTAATCCCAGATTTATATTGTTACGGGTCATATTTGAGTTTGGTATCACATTGCTGCTTCTCATATCAGATACCCCTACTCTGAAAGTTCCTTTATCGCTGCCCCCTGAAAAGGAAATATTACTGTTAACACTTAATCCGGTTTCATAAAAATCTTTTAACACCTGATCTTTTACAAATGAATAAGGCCGCATTACCCCATCATATTGGTATGTTGGAACACCATCGTATGGTTCGCCCCAGTGGTTTTGAGAATGATTTGCCGCATCCTGGACACTTGCAGGCCTTTTGTTGCCATATCCTTGTCCGTAAACATCCTGAATTTCCCATATAAAATAAGGTACATCAAGAGTGGTGCTGTTATTAAATTCAATGCCTATACCCTTTTGTTTGCTGCCGGTTTTAGTTGTTATGATAATTGCTCCGTTTTTGGCTCTGGAACCGTATAAAGCTGCTGCAGTAGCACCCTTTAGTACCGTAAGCTCTTCAATGTCATCAGGATTTATAGCTGAAATATTGTCTCCCCAGTCAGGTTCGGTGGATCCTCCATAGCCAAACTGTGTGTTGTTCATGGGTAATCCGTTTATTACATACAGAGGCTGGTTATCACCGTCAATTGAAGTATTCCCACGGATAGTTACTCTTGATGAACCTCCCATACCTGAACCTGAACCGGCAACATTAACACCCGCTACCAGACCGTGAAGCGAATTTGCGAAATTGTTTTCCCGGATTTTAATAAATTCCTGACCATCAATTTTGGTAACCGAATAACCAAGAGCTTTTGCCTCTTTTCTGATACCAAGAGCCGTTACAACCACTTCTTCAAGAGATTGTAAATCTTCCTCGAGAACAATATTGATAACTGTTCTTCCATCAAGTGAGACTTCTTTTGATTTAAATCCTAAATATGAAAAAATTAAAATGTCATTTTCATCAACATTTGTCAGAATAAATTTGCCTTCAGAATCTGTAGCCGTTCCTCTGCTTGAGTTTTTAATTAAAACGCTGACTCCAATAAGCGGTTGTCCCGACTGATCTGTGACTGTACCTCCTATTTGAATTAAATCCAACATAGATAATTCTGAATCCGTAAAAATGAATGATTTCGATTGTTTAGTTTCAGCATTAACTATAAATGGGAACGTTCCCAAACAAAGCATAAAAACAAACCATTTAATAAATCTCGTTTTTTTACTCATAGTAATGATTTTTAAGTGTGAATATTAAAAACATCTTTTTAAAAATAAAATTGATTATTTGTGCTTGTTATAAGCATATATTTTATGTTTAGAGCTGTGTTATTATTCTTCTTTAAAAATAGCCTGCAAATATATTGCTAAAATTTAAATTAACTAATATTTTGTCATCAATGTTGTAATTGTCTGATTATGAGGTGATAAATGAAGGTTGCGATTAGGTATTTTTGTATTTATACAGACTTTTAATATTTATTCGGTCCGGTTTTACTGAAGGTAATGATACATAAATATATAGGAACTATTATATTAAATAGCGTTATGTCATAATGTCGTAAATGATTTTTTAATGCCGGTAAGTTGCAGATTGGATGTTAACCCACATTGATTTCAGATGTTTGAAAAATACAAATCATATCAAAAATTGATTTAGCTGCTCTTTTTATAACTCAATACCGCCCAAACATTAAAAGCAACCGCAAAACCGCAAAGTGCAAAAAACTGCGGCAACAATTCCTGCATTCCACTGCCTTTGAGATAGATGGCGCGCATAACCACAATAAAATACGTCAGCGGATTGAAAGATGTAATGGCCTGCGCCCATTCCGGCATACTGCTTATTGGTGAGAATAGTCCACTTAACAGAATGATTATCAGCAAGAAAAAGAACATCACAAACATTGCCTGCTGCATAGTATCTGAATAGTTTGATATGACAATTCCCAAACCCGAAACGGCCAGAATATAAACGATGGAATAGAGATAAATTGTTGCAAAACTGCCCGGAACCAGACCGTAAAGTAAGGCGGCAAGCCCTATGGTGACGGTTAAAACCAATATACCCATTACCCAATAGGGAATCAGCTTGGCCAAAATGAAAATGGCTTTTTTCATCGGCGTCACATTGAGCTGCTCGGTGGTGCCTATCTCTTTCTCGCTAACGATATTCAGAGCCGGTAAAAATCCGGTAAGCAGTGTAAGCAGCATCACAAAAAGTGCTGGAATCATAAACACCTTATAATCGAGCGTTGGGTTGAATTTAAATTGCAGCTCCACTCTCGACGACGGTATGCGAATGCCCTGTGCAGCAGTTAGTTCGTTTGCAAAATCATTGAGAATGCCCGACAGATAGACGCTGCCCAAACCGCCTTTCATACCATTCACGGCGTTGGCCGAAATCATTACGTTCGTCTGCCCCGAGCGATACAAATCTTTTTCAAAATCCCGGGGAATTTCAAGGATTATATCGGCATTTCCCGCATCAATGCTTTCTATCGCTTCAGCGCCTGAAGCGGTAAATTCAAACAAATGGAAATAACCCGAAGCGGTAATTTTATGGATTAATCGTTCCGAAAATGTGCTGCGGTCATTATCAACAACGCTCAAACGCAGGTTTTTAATCTCCTGATTTACAACCCAGGGGAAAATCAGCATATACATAATGGGTAAAATCAGTATCACTCTCGAAATAAACGGATTCCGAAA
>CAZXTX010000182.1:0-6376 GCA_964643695.1 uncultured Mariniphaga sp.
CGTGGATGTTATACAAAGAAGTACCGGTTAAACCCGGTGAAAAATTTAATTACCGGTTTCCTGACAATTTTCAGGCAAGATGGATTAGGTTTGTGGCCGATAAGAATTGTACGGCAACTGCATGGCTGAAATATTTTTAAAACATAAAAAATGAAAACAAAAACTGTTATCCTTTTACTTTTTATTGTTTCACATAATTTTTTATCGGGGCAAAATCCGGTAAAAATATCCTCTGATTTTCCCGGAGGTAATATTTCTGTAACAAAAATCGGTAATGATACCGTATGGCTTAAGCCTGATTTATCATTTACCCGTGGAGAGTGGTTTTACTGGTATTTTAAAATCTCAGGAATTTCTGGCAAACAGATTACTTTCCAATTTGAAAAGAATAACGTTTTTGCCAAATATGGTCCGGCATACAGTATAAACAATGATGAAACATGGAAGTGGTACGGTGAAAACAGAGTTACAAACAACAGTTTTTCATTTTCTTTTTCACAAGAGGATACAATTGCTTTTTTCAGTATGGGTTTTCCCTATACCGAAAAGAATCTGAATGACTTTTTGAAAAACTTAAATTCTGATGAATTAATAATTGATACCCTCTGTTTTTCACAGGAAAACCGTGTTATCGAAAAAATCAGAATTCCTTCCTTAAATTCAGAACCTGAAAACAAAGTGTTGATTACAGCCCGCCACCATGCCTGTGAAATGATGGCAAATTATGTTATTGAAGGAATGATAAAAAGTTTGCTAAACGACAAAAGATTACGGGAATTAAGAGAGAATACCGAGTTTTTGATTATTCCGTTTATCGATAAAGATGGCGTTGAAAACGGAGAACAGGGTAAAAACAGAATCCCGAGAGACCATAACAGAGATTATGGCGATAATTCAATCTATCCGTCAACAATAGCTTTAAAAAAATTAATACCTGAATGGAGTGAGGGAAAATTAAAAATTGCACTTGATATTCATTGTCCGTGGATAAGCGGCAAGCATAATGAAGACATCTATCTGGTTGGCTCGTCGGATAAGCAAAACGAACAAAATCAGATTATTTTTTCTCAATTACTGGAAAAATATTCTTTGGGTGAAATCAAATTATATCATGAAAACTTTTTGCCTTTTGGGGAAGCCTGGAATACCAATGCAAATTATTCACAAGGAATATGTTTTGATGATTGGGCCGGAGGAATCAAAGGAATAAAACTCTCAACTCCAATTGAATATCCATATTCCAACATTTCAGGAATAATGGCTGAAAAAGATAATTCCAGAGCTTTTGGTGAAGCTATATCTCATTCAATGAACGAATTTATTAAGATTATAAATAAAAAGTAATTTATTTCGAATTTGACAAAAAACCGATATGTATAAAATATTTCTTCTATTACTTTTTTTGTTTTTTTCATCGTCACTTGTCTTTTCTGCAGGAAACACCATTCTTATAGAAGCCGAAAGCTTCGAGAACCGGGGTGGCTGGGTAATTGACCAGCAAAGCACTGATCAGATGGGGTCGCCATACCTGATGGCTCATGGTATGGGAGTACCGGTTGCGGATGCTTCAACATTTCTAAATATTCCAAAAAAAGGAGAGTACAGGATTTGGGTCAGAACACGCAACTGGGTAGCCCCGTGGAGCAATGCCGAAGCACCCGGAAAATTTCAGATTCTGTTCAACAAGCAGCCTTTAAAAACAACTTTTGGCACTGAAGAAGCAGAATGGCACTGGCATGATGGCGGGACAGTTAAACTAAATAAAGGCAAAACAGAGCTTTCGTTTCACGATTTAACCGGATTTAACGGCCGCTGCGATGCAATTGTCCTTTCCAACAATTTAAACTTCACACCACCGAATGAACCTGAAACATTAAAACAGTTTCGCCGCAAAATGCTGAAACTACCGGAAAAGCCTGAAGATGCCGGTAATTTTGATTTGGTAGTTGTTGGCGGCGGCATGGCCGGAATTACCACAGCCATCAGTGCAGCACGGCTTGGTTGCACTGTGGCACTTGTTCAAAACAGGCCCGTACTGGGCGGTAACAACAGTTCAGAAGTTCGTGTGGGACTGTCGGGGCTTATTTTTCAGCAGCCATATCCAAATCTGGGAAAACTTGTGGACGAAGTAGGCTCTGCAGGCCACTGGACTTTATGGGAGGCAAACCGTGAACCGGACACAGAAAGAAGCAAAAAGATTTTAGAAATAATTGAAAAAAATCCTGAAAAGAAAATTCACAATGCAGGACCGAAGAGTAATTATACTGATGATAAAAAAATAAATATGGTTCTTGCTGAAAAAAACATTAAGCTGTTTTTAAATACTCACATTATTAAAGCAGAAAAATCCGATGGAAAGATTGTTTCTGTAACAGGAAAAAATATTATTTCAGGAAAAGAAACAAAATTCTCAGGAGCGATGTTTGCCGATTGCACAGGTGACGGGAACCTCGGTTTTTTAGCCGGTGCCGATTACCGAATGGGACGTGAAAGCAGATTGGAAACCGGTGAAGAGCATGCGCCGGAAAAAGAAGATAATCTGGTAATGGGAACCTCTGTGCAGTGGTACACTGAAAAACTTGAAAACACTTCTCCGTTTCCTGAATGTCCGTGGGCAGTGCAGTTTACCGAAGAAACCTGCCGGCACCTTACCCGCGGTGACTGGGACTGGGAAACCGGATTTTATATGGACCAGATTGAAGACATTGAATATATAAGGGACTACGGTTTACGTGCTGCTTTCGGAAACTGGTCATTTCTAAAAAACCACAGTAAAGAAAAGGAGAAATACAGCAATTACAGATTAGAATGGATAGCATATATCGGCGGTAAAAGAGAATCTAGGAGACTTATGGGCGATGTGGTTTTAAAAGAGCAGGATTTGGTAAACAAAGTAAGCTATCCTGATGGAAGTTTTACCACAACCTGGACAATTGACCTGCACTATCCGGTTGCTCTGGAAGGTTTTGATGAAGAACCGTTCCTTTCAGTTGCCAAAGATGTTAAAATTGAACCTTACGCTGTTCCCTACAGGTGCCTATATTCCAGAAATATTGACAATCTCTTTATGGCCGGACGCAACATCAGTGTTACCCATGTTGCACTTGGAACAGTTCGCGTAATGCGTACCACGGGAATGATGGGTGAAGTGGTGGGAATGGCAGCTTCTTTGGTAAAAAAGCACAACTCCAATCCGAGAGGTATATATGAAAATCATCTGGAAGAGCTGAAAGAACTTATGGAAAAAGGAGTAGGAAAAAATTGGTATTGATAAATATTGCTGTTTTCAAACAACAGTATAAAATACAAATAATTAGGATAATAAACAAAAAACAATAATCATGAAAAAAGTTGCTGTTGTATTCTTGTTGGTTTTTGCCGGCACAACACTTTTTGCTGCCAATAATATTTTCATTGAAGCAGAAAGTTTTCAAAACAAGGGAGGCTGGCTCGTTGACCAGCAATTTTCCGACCTGATGGGTTCCACTTATTTAATTGCTCACGGAATGGGAGTTCCGGTAGCTGATGCAGAAACCACAGTTGAGTTTCCGTCAAACGGTGAATACAATGTTTTTGTACGAACTTTTAACTGGACTTCCCCCTGGTTTAACGGCGAAGGCCCTGGTAAATTCAAGCTGTTGGTAAACGGAGAAAGCAACGGTGTGGTACTGGGTGCTTCCGGCTCGCAATGGCATTGGCAGAATGCCGGAAAATATACAATTATAAACAAAACAGCCAAAGTTGCATTACATGACCTGACCGGATTTAACGGTCGCGTTGATGCTGTTTATTTTACCAAAGGAAATACTCCCCCACCCAATGATATTGACAAACTTGCCAAGTTCAGAAAAAAACAACTCAATATTCCTAAACAACCAGAGAAAGCAGGTGATTTTGATTTTGTTGTTGTTGGTGGCGGTGTTGCCGGAACAACTGCAGCCATTTCAGCAGCAAGGCTCGGACTAAAAGTTGCACTGATTCAGGACAGACCGGTTTTGGGCGGCAACAACAGCTCAGAGGTAAGAGTACACCTTGGCGGACGTGTGAGTATTGAACCTTTTCCTGCTCTGGGTGAAGTGGTTAAGGAGATAGGGCCCAGCAGAGGAGGCAATGCACAGCCCGGAGATTACTATGAGGACGAAAAGAAAATGGAAATTGTTCTTTCCGAAGACAATATTTCACTTTTTATCAATTACCGTGCTTATGCCGTTAAAACCAAAGGAAACAAAATTACAGAAGTGCATGCCAGACATACCGAAAATTCAAAAGAGATTTCATTTACCGCACCTCTTTTTGCAGATTGCACCGGAGACGGTACAATTGGTGTTTTAGCCGGAGCCGACTATACCATGGGACGTGAGGCACGCAATGAGTTTGGAGAACCAACCGCACCCGAAACAGCTGATAAAATGACAATGGGGGCATCGGTACAGTGGTATTCAAAAGAAGAAAATATTCCGTCAGATTTTCCGGTTTTTCAATATGGGGTGATTTTTAACGAAAAAAACTCGGAAAAAGTAACAATGGGAGAATGGACATGGGAAACAGGAATGAATTATGACCAGATTACTGAATTTGAACGTATCCGCGATTACGGGCTGCTTGTTGTGTATTCAAACTGGTCATTTCTGAAAAACTTTAGTTCAGAGAAAGAAAAATACAGTAAGAGAAAATTAGACTGGGTGGCTTATATTGCAGGAAAACGTGAATCGCGGAGATTAATAGGTGACCATATTTTAAGAGAACAGGACCTTACCGGCCATGTAATTTATCCGGATGCATCGGCACCAACCTCATGGACAATTGACCTGCACTATCCTGATCCGAAAAACACCGAACATTTTCCCGAAAATGAATTTAAATCAATTGCGGTGCATAAACCGATTCATTACTATCCTGTTCCCTACCGCTGTTTTTATTCCCGCAATGTTGACAACCTTTTTATGGCAGGACGGAACATCAGTGTAACACACGTTGCTCTGGGTACGGTACGTGTTATGAGAACAACAGGTTTAATGGGCGAAGTGGTTGGAATGGCTGCTTCCGTTGCTTCAAAAAACAGTACCACACCACGCGGGGTATATCAGAATCACCTTCCTGAATTAAAAGTTCTGTTAGAAAAAGGAGTGGGAAAATATAATGTAGAAAACGTGCAAAAATATAATGAAGGCGGCACATTAGGGCCAAAACAATAAAACTGTTTCACCCACTTAATTGTTATCTCATAATATCATTGTAATATTCAAAATGAAATATTTTTTGCAAATATCTTTAATATTAATTTTCTTCATACTAATCAGCTTTTCAAAAGTTCCCCGGGAAAAGCCAAAAACCGGCTTTTGGGCAATGGAAGGAAACCTGATTACCCATATTTTTGAAGAAAAAACCGATTCCCTCTCCGGACCGGAATTATTTGAATTACGGGATAAAAACGGAATTCCGGTCTGGTTTGGGCGTCATATTTTTAAAGATGTCTGTATTTCGGGCGAATGTAAAATGATACGTTTATGGTTATTCTGGGATGGTGCCGGAAATTATTTAGGAATGCAGATTCCTGAAGGAGAACCTCTTACCAAATCCGACCATACTGAGTTTGAACCGGAAGATTATATAAAGCTGGAAAATATTTTAAAAGATACTGCATCTGTTCTTAAAACAATTGAACAGGAAGAGTTAGTTGTTATTCCCGACAGTATTAATCCGTATGAAGTGGACGGATACACTGCCGCAACTCAGCCCACACTGGCAGAGGTAGTGGTTAAAGATGCAGTGTTTTCATGTTACACATTATGGCATACCGTTTACGGGCCGTTACAAAATGAAATTCTCAGGATTCTGGATAATCGGGCAAACAGCGAGTTTTTAAAAAAAATGCTTGAAACCCAAAAAGATGAAAATATATTTTGGGTAATCAGTGCCATAAAAAAGCATCCTGAATTATACGGTGAATTCTCTTCCGAAATTTTCAGAATTATCAAAAATGAAAATTCAATACTTTCGGCTCAGGCACTCACTATTTTCAACAATCAAAATCTTTCGGATACAGTAATTCAGCAACAACTGATAAATATTTTGGGAGCAGATGATGCCGACATGAGCATCAAATATGAAATTTTATGGAAACTGATTGGCTTTGGTGAAATAAATCAGGATAATGTTTTAAGTATGCTGAAAATATTTTATGATAAAAAAATCGGAGTCGGAACATATAATCTGATTTTAAGGCTGGTCACCCCTGAACATATCAGTAATAATCAGGAAATTGCCGAAATTCTTAATGACCTGTCTCAAAACGAAAACGGCTATGTAAGAAATCTGACTAAAAGAATTTTAAATGAAAGTGAAAAATAAAGCTTAATAATCCTTTACTTTTGAA